>WTAG01000576.1 GCA_013139755.1 Methylomarinum sp.
AAACTGGTTTATATCCTTATAGACATAAGGTTTCAGTTAAAATTCCACACTTAACGGTAACATAGCTTAAAAAATTAACAAATCGCAGAATAAGGGGTCCGGCATAGGGCGTTTAACACACGAAAAAATGTTTGAACTTAGTATAAAAGAAATCGACAGCTCCGCCGATTTTCTCGGCAGCAAACCTTATGAGCGATAGAACAACTATCTTGAATGCAAGCGCTTACAATATCGAATCGTTCTACCGGATTAACGGGTGAACTCAGCGTTATCCCTATTTATTACAAGAACCCACTGTCAGTTTTGGATCGGTGATGGTCTTTCACGGAAAGGGTTGATTGCGATTAAACTTTAAAGATGCCAGATTAAGTTAGTACTCATAACCCGACATCTTTTTCTATTGATAGCGATAAAGACGTAAAGCGTTACCTTTTCCACTATACGGAATCCTTGCTATGTATAAATCACTTTTTCAATCACAGATAAAGCATCTTCAATATGTTCAAAACTATGCGACCCTCCTTCATAAGCAATAATCTCAGTAAACTGTTGATATTTCTGTTGCGTTTTAAATGAATCAATAAACTCATCAGCCATATCAAGTAATATCGTTCGACTAATCGATTTGACTGACGCCTGCTTTAAGGCATTTTCATAAAACCTATATTGATCACAATGTGCTTGTGTCCAGTCATACGGTTGTTTTAATTCAAAGTTTTCACTAACGCCAATAAATTGAACTAATAACTCAGCTGGCTCAATGGCCGGATTAATCATAATGGCCTTGCGTTGAGTTTTTATTGCCATATATTCACTGGTAAATCCACCCAACGATGAGCCCATGAATAAAACCTGATAGCCCTCTGCCTCTATATTAAGAAACGACTTTGTTAAATCATTAATGACTTGTTCAAAATATCTATAATCAACATTAGGCGTATAAAATTTAATCTTATGTTGCTGACAAAACCTCTCCAGCACCACTAACTTTTATTTTGACGCGAGTAAATTACCCGACAGATCCAATGAGGCTGAATTAAAACCATGCAGGTAAATTATCGCGTTTTTCATTTACAGTTTTTTAACCAAATCCAATATAGCTTGTGCATGACCTTCATGAGAAACACCATACATTGCTTCTGCTAACTGCCCTGCTTTATCAATGATAAAAGTCGAACGCAGAATAGCCATTTTCTTGATGCCATTTTTTTCTTTTGGCTGCCATACATCATAGTTCTGGCATATTTCGCCAGTTTCATCTGCCAATAAATCCAGTTTTAAACCATATTTATTAATAAAATCGGTATGACTGGTACAAGAATCTTTACTTACGCCAATAACCACTGTATCAAGTGCCGCAAACTCATTAGCTAGCGCGGTGAAATCATTGGCTTCTATAGTACAACCTGGGGTGTCGTCTTTAGGGTAGAAGTATAAAACAACATTTTTATTACCATTAAACGAGACTAATTCAACCAATTGATCATCTTGGTTTTTTGAACTAAACGCGGGGGCAGTTTGATTTTTTTCTAACATGATTGGTCCTTGGTTAAGTGGGATTATTTATCCCGTGTATCTAAAGGAATGAGCATAAAATCCAGCATTCCATATTTTTGATGGGCATGAAAGAACTTTGCCCACCCTACATATTTAAATTTCATGAACTACACGATAACATTGAGCAACCCGCTTTATGTCTCGCCCAGTCAGGCCGTTTTTTTGCATAGCTTTCCTTCTCAGCTTGTTCATCATACGGATGTCGCATCACGTCTAACAACTCATTAACCATAGAAAAGTCGCCCTGCTCTGCTTTATCTATCGCCTGTTGCGATAAATAATTTCGTAAAACATATTTGGGGTTAACCTGATTCATGCGCTGTACTTTTTCGACCTGCAAAACGCCTTGTTGTTGCAATCTATTGATATATTTACGCAACCAGACAGCAACACGCGAAGGATAATCTTCACTCACTGAATCAAACCGATACCAGGCATCTAACAAAGGTTGTAACAATTGTGCATCAGTTTGTGATTCCACTGCCATATCCACATTGAGTAAAGCCAGTTTTCGATAAAAAATCGTCATATCGGTTTCCACCTGAGCCAACAAAGCCAATAACTCCTTAGCTAAGTTTTCGTCTATTTCTGACTCAAGGGCTTTTAAACCTAATTTTTCAGCCATCATCGCTTGCCAGCCTTGATCAAATGTTTGGTTATACACCGTCAAAGCATGTTGCAATGGTTCTGCATCTTCAATTAAAGGATAAATGGCATTGGCTAACTGTACAAGATTCCAAAGTGCAATTTGTGGTTGTTGGCCGTATCTATAGCGTCGATGTGTTGCATCTGTAGTATTGGGTGTCCAGTCGGGGTCATAATTATCTAGCCAACCATAAGGACCGTAATCAATGGTAAGTCCTAAGATAGACATATTATCGGTATTCATCACCCCATGTACAAAACCCACCCGCTGCCAATGCACGATCATTTCTGCGGTTTTGCGACAAATATCTTCAAACCAGCTGATGTATGTTTCTTTACTGATTTGTTGCGTCTGTTTTAATAAATGAGGGAAATCAGTGCGGATAGTGTAATCTGCTAATTGACGTAATAAATCAATCTCACCTCTAACAGCAGCAATCTGAAAGCTGCCAAAACGAGTAAACGAAGGGGCGACACGACAAACAACAGCACCCAGCTCGGCTTTGACATTACCATCATAAAACATATCTCTGACGACGTTTTCACCTGTCAAAACCAGACTTAAAGCACGCGTGGTTGGAACAC
>WTAG01000131.1 GCA_013139755.1 Methylomarinum sp.
TAACGTTGCTATGCCATATTTGTGGTAATAAGAAGAAATTTTAGTGATTCTTTCGGGTGGTACCATATTGGCAAAAAAACGTATTTCAAATAACTTTGGCCCGACGATTCTACCTAAGCTATAA
The DNA here is from genome assembly GCA_013139755.1 of Methylomarinum sp. The sequence continues at coordinate 125 of WTAG01000131.1, forward strand.
CAGATTAAATCAGAGAAATAAGCACCCAAATATACGCCAATAAACAAATGTGCTAAATATTCCGGGTGATTACTCGCTAAAATAGCTGAAATGAATAGCATGGCATCTTCAGAAACGGGTATATTTAAGCCAGCTAATAGTAAGGCACCAAAAATAATAAAATGGGCATACTGGATGTTAGCCTGAATAATCTGTATAAGCTCTTCCATGTCATTTTTTGTGTTAAAGGTGAAATTTAGTGTCCTGTATTATGCATGCTTTATAAACACTGTCATTAAGTTAAGAAATTTGTATTTAAAATCAATAGGGTATAAATATATTTTATGGGTTGAGAACTCGGAGTCAGTTGTTGGTTCTATTCATAGTCTGAAATAGCTGGGCAGCTACAAAACAAATGTCTGTCGCCATACACATTATCAATGCGCCCAATAGGTGGCCAGTATTTATCATCATGCTGATGATCATCAGGAAAAAAGGCTTGTTGCTTGGAATAAGGCAGATTCCATTCTTCATCTATTAGCATATGGTGAGTATGGGGAGCATTATGTAGTAAATTATTTTTAGTATCTGCTTTGCCTGATTCAATTTCTTTGATTTCTTGCCGTATAGCAATTAAAGCATCACAAAAACGATCAATTTCTGCTTTATTTTCACTTTCAGTGGGTTCAATCATTAGGGTATCTGCGACTGGAAATGACATGGTAGGCGCATGAAATCCATAATCGATTAAGCGTTTGGCAATATCATCTACCGTTATATTGCATGATTTTTTAAATGCTCGGCAGTCAATAATACATTCATGAGCAACACGATCATTTTTACCGGTAAATAAAATGGGATAATGAGGGGCAAGTTTTTGAGCGATATAATTTGCATTTAAAATAGCATGTAAGGTCGCTTGTTTTAGCCCTGATGCACCCATCATAGCAATATAAGCCCAGGAAATAGTCAGAATACTGGCTGAGCCCCAAGGCGTGGCAGACACAGCACCTACTGTTCCATGATCTGATTTGGCTGGGTTTACGCCTTTAACCACAGGGTGGTCTGGCAGATAAGGTGCCAAATGTTGTACCACACCAACCGGGCCAGCACCTGGGCCGCCACCGCCATGGGGAATAGCAAAGGTTTTATGTAAATTAAGATGAGCAACATCGGCACCGATTTTTCCTGGGCGACTTAAGCCGACTAAGGCATTAAAATTGGCACCATCCAGATAAACTTGCCCCCCATGTTGATGAATAATATCGCATATTTCTCTGAAAGCTTCCTCAAACACACCATGAGTTGAAGGGTAGGTGATCATTAATGCGCCTAAAGTTTTCTGGTATTGAGTTACTTTGTCGTTTAGGTCGTCCAGGCTAATATTGCCGTTTTCATCACATGCCAAAACAACGACTTTAAAACCAGCCATTACTGCGCTGGCAGGGTTAGTACCATGCGCAGAAGCAGGGATTAAGCAAATATTTCTGTGTGCTTCATTACGAACTGCATGGTATTTGGCAATTACTAATAAGCCAGTATATTCTCCCTGAGAACCTGCATTAGGTTGAAAGGAAAAAGCATCGAAACCGGTAAGGTCACAAAGCATATCCTCTAGTTCGTCAAAGAGTTGTTGATAGCCTAGTGTTTGGTATAGCGGAGCAAAAGGATGCATGTTGCTAAATTCATAAGAAGAAATAGCCTGCATTTCTGTTGCCGCATTCAGTTTCATAGTACAAGAACCTAATGGAATCATGCTGCGGTCTAAAGCAATATCTTTTCTGGCTAAACGCCGCATATAACGCATCATTTCTGTTTCGGAATGATATTTTACAAAGACGGGATGCTGAAGAATTGGATCTGAGCGTAATAACGTATCCGCTATACATTCTTGCAGATTGTTGTCCATTAATGTGATGTCAGGAATATCAACGGTAGATGCTGCAAATAGTCGCCATATTTTTCTAAGCGTTTGTCGGTTGGTCGTCTCATCTAAAGAAATACCTAAAGTGTCTGCATCAATGATACGAAAATTGATTTCTTCCTCCTGAGCCCGACTTGCCAGACGTTTTGCTCTGCAGGGAATATGGATGATAAAGGTATCAAAATAGCTTTCACTGGGGATTTGATAACCGAGTTGTTTAAGTCCTGCTACCAGTATTTGGGTATAACGGTGAACTCGGCTGGCTATTAATTTTAAACCATTGGATCCGTGGTAAATAGCATAAAACCCGGCAATAACAGCGAGTAAAACTTGAGAAGTGCAGATATTACTGGTCGCTTTATCTCTACGAATATGTTGCTCGCGAGTTTGCAGCGCCATACGGTAAGCAATTTGTCCTTGATTATCTTTAGAAACGCCGATGATACGACCGGGCACGGAACGTTTATAAGCATCTTTGGTGGCAAAAAAAGCGGCATGAGGACCACCGTATCCCATAGGGACACCAAAGCGTTGAGAATTACCAACCACAATATCGACATTAAAATCAGCGGGTGGTTTAAGTAAAACCAAGCTGAGTAAATCAGCAGCAACAGTGACTAATGCCTGTTTTTTATGTGCAGAATTAACCAATGTAGTCAGGTCATGAATCTCACCTTTAGAACCTGGGTATTGCACCAATATGGCAAAAAAATCGTGATTTTCCAGATCTTGATAAGGGCAGCCAATAATTGTTTCAAAGCCTAGCGGTTTTGCTCGTGTTTGCATGACCGCAATGGTTTGAGGATGACAGTCCTGGTCAATAAAGACTTTGTTTGATTCATTTTTAGATAAACGTCGCGACATAGCCATAGCTTCTGCGGCGGCAGTTGCTTCATCAAGTAAGGACGCATTAGCCAGCTCCATACCGGTTAAGTCCATCACCATTTGCTGAAAGTTTATCAAGGCTTCCAACCGACCTTGGCTGACTTCTGCCTGGTAAGGGGTATAAGCGGTATACCAGGAAGGATTCTCCAGCACATTGCGTTTTATCACCGCCGGCATGATGGTGTCGTAATAACCCATGCCTATCATTGAGGTGTAGACTTTATTGCGGCTGCGAATCTTTCTAAGGTAGCTGATGACCGCGCGCTCACTGATTGTTTCAGTTAGTTTTAGCGGTTCATCACTGAGAATATTATCCGGAATGGCTTGTTCTATTAAGTCTTCCAGGTTCTTCAATCCCAGCGCTGTGAGCATCGCCGTTGTTTGCTGTTGATTTGCGCCTATATGACGACGAATAAAATTGCCACGCATTTCCAGTTGGCTTAACGGTAACTTGGGAGTTGACATGGTTATGACCTCTGATAACGGTGTGGAATAAAAGGTAGAGTAGCAATGTTGACAGTTATCATGCGGTTTCTAACTTTGGCATATAAAACCGCTGCCTTATGATCACTATTAATTAATGCCAGGGCAATGGGTTTTCCCAGGCTGGGGGAAAAACTGCCACTAGTGACAAGTCCAACCAACTGATCCTGATCATCAAATAATTCAGTGTTTTCTCGTACCGGGGCTTTTCCGTCAACAATCAGGCCTACCCGTCGTTTTCTGGTACCAGACTGTAATTGAGCTTGAATGATATTTGCACCCAGATAATTGCTTGCATCCTTCCTGAAAGTCCATTTTAATCCTGCTTCGACTGGGCTAATGCTATCACTAAGCTCATGTCCATATAAGCTTAACCCAGCTTCAAGGCGTAAAGTATCTCTGGCACCCAGACCAATGGGTTTAACCTCACTAAAAGCCAAAAGTTGATTTGCCAGTGTTTCTGCATGAATATTATTAATGGAGATTTCAAAACCATCTTCCCCTGTGTATCCACAGCGACTGATAAAACATTCCATATCAGCAATGTGGGCAGAGCAAGCCTGCATAAATGACAGTTCTGACGCTTGTTTACAAAGTTGAGTCATCACTTGTGCAGCAGCAGGGCCTTGTATAGCGAATAAGGCTCGGTCTTGAAGGATTTCAATATCACAGCGATTAGATAAATGATGTTTTAGATGGGCAAAGTCTTTTTCTTTACAGGCGCCATTAACAACAACAAGAAATCCAGTTTCCATGCGAGTAATGATGATGTCATCAATAATACCGCCATTTTCATTAGTAAAAACCGTATAACGTTGTTGTCCTGTTTTTAGTCCGCTGATGTTACTGGGCACTAATGTTTCAAGCTCTTCTGCGACTGATTCGCCAGTAATGAGATATTGGCCCATATGTGAAATATCAAAAAAACCAGCCTGTTC
>WTAG01000671.1 GCA_013139755.1 Methylomarinum sp.
AAACAACCGCAACTTTCAGTTTTTTCATGGCATTTTTCTCTAATTGCCTAATTCGCTCAGCCGAAACACTGTAACGATCTGCTAATTCATGCAATGTTGCCTTTTTTTCTGATAACCAACGACTCTTTAGGATATCCTGACTACGCTCATCTAACTCTGATAGCGCTTGAGTCAACAAGCCTTCCTCATGACCTTTCCAGTCTGAGTTTTCTAGCAACAATGCAGGATCAGCCTCATGCTGCTCTAAGTAATTAACCGGAGCAGAAACACTATCTTCTGAGGAATCATCTGTTGGTAAATCAAAAGCCATGTCACGCCCATCAAGGCGCTCTTCCATTTCATAGACTGTTTTAATATCTACATTCAGATTTTCAGCTAGAGCTTCAGCATCATTTTTTGAAAGCCAGCCTAAGCCTTTTTTTGATTTCCTTAGATTAAAGAATAATTTACGCTGCGCTTTAGTAGTTGCTACTTTAACAATACGCCAATTCTTAATCACATATTCATGAATTTCAGCTCTAATCCAATGGATTGCAAATGAAACCAAACGCACACCCATATCAGGATTAAAGCGTTTAACTGCTTTCATTAAGCCGACATTACCTTCTTGCATCACATCTGCTAAAGGTAAGCCATAACCACTATAACCACGTGCAACATGAGCAACAAAGCGAAGGTTTGACATTACCAATTCACGCGCAGCTTCAATATCATCGTTATCTCTGTAACGTAATGCCAGCTCACGCTCTAGTTCAGGCGTTAACTTGGGCATATGACTCACAGTATTCAAATATGAATCAAAGGTACCTACCGATAGATTAGTTGGTATCGCCAATGTATTACTCATAAAAGCCTCTTATGTAAAATTTTTTCCGATTTTAGCACTCATTTAATGCGAGTGCTAATACTTTTATAAGTTCATCTTTTTACAGCTAAAATACACAATATATAAGGACTGTCGTATTGCACAAGCATTCACTCATCGCGCAATGACAAAAAAGATCAATCAGTTTTTGCAACAAAGAACTGACTCTAGATATTTTACTCAGGCTTTATTGCCTTTAATTGATAGTGCAGCACACGCCAGGCACCAATTACTCCAAGAGCTGAAGCCATAAATAACAGCCATGTGGTATCACCTAACCCTAAATAACTCACATCAAAAGCACCATCATAAAGTACTGATAACCTTTCGATAGGCCCTTGTAATACTATCATCATTATTGTTACTAAAACCCAGGCCAAAACTCCTGAAATAAAACCTAACCAAAAACCTGTATAGATAAAAGGTCTCTGTATAAAAGCACTGGTTGCACCAACCAGTTTGGCAACCATTACCTCATCACGTCTATTTTGCAATTCCAGACGAATGCTATTCCCTGTAATAAATATAACAGCGCAACTTAATAAAATTGTCAGTAAAAATACGCCACGCTGAACTATTTGCATCATAGAGTGCAGTCTTTCAATCCATTGCATATCCATTTGAGCAAAATCTAGCTGAGGTAACTTATTAAACCCTGCCATTAACTCCTCAACGCTTTGCAAATCATTCAAAGTATTTTTAGGCAAGACTTGTATTACTGTTGGCAACGGGTTTATTTTTAGTACATTTAAAGCACCACCAAAACCGCTGTATGCTTTAAATTCTTCTAATGCGCGTTCTTTTGAAATTAGTATAACCTGCTCTAGGTCACTGTTTTTTCTTAGCTCAGAAGCAAGTCTCTCACCTTCAGCATTACTTATATTAGTCTTTAAAAACAGTGATATTTGATTGCTTGCCTCTAAGTTTCCAGTTAATTGCTGCATATTAACAACAAATAAATAAAACCCTGCTGCCAATGAAATTGCAATGGCCATGACAGTAATAGTCATTACCGTTGAAAACGGGCTACGAACCAATCGACCTAAGCTTGAAAATAGAGCATGAGCATGAACATATAAATACGCTTGTGATTTGTCCGAAAACTCACTGCTTCCTTTATTGTTTATTTGACGAGCGTTATTTTTCTTCATTAACTTGCCACCAATTTACCATGATCTAATGTCAAGACTCGGTGTCCCATTTGACTTAGCAAGTCCAGATCATGACTTGCAATTAGAACAGTCACCCCCACTTTTTGAAACTGTTCTAATAAATGCATCACTTCAGCAGATAACTCAGGATCTAAATTACCTGTCGGCTCATCGGCTAAAATCAATCGAGGTTTATTAATAACCGCTCTTGCGATACCAACACGTTGCTGCTCGCCCCCTGATAAAGATAATGGATATTTCTTTTCTTTACCCAATAAACCCACTTTATCTAAAGCAGCCCTTACTCTTCTGTTAATTTCCTGATATCCATAACCGGATATCACCAGCGGTAAGGCGACATTATCAAAGACTGTTCTATCATGTAATAATTTGTTATCTTGAAAAATTAAACCTAATTTCCTACGGATAAAAGGAATCTGTTTTTCACTAATCTTATTTAGGTTTTGCCCATCCAATAAAATTTGACCGCGACTGCTCAATACCATCATTGCAATTAATTTGAGTAATGTACTTTTCCCAGCTCCAGAATGGCCGGTTAAAAAAGCCATTTCACCTGGCTTTAAATGAAAGTTCACATCTATTAGCGCATCACCAGCATCAGGATATCGTTTACTTACATGGTCAAATTTAAGCATTTTAATAGGTATCTATTGATCGGAGTTTTGTTTTTTTAAGGTTAGGTCTCTTTTGATGAGCACAAGAGAAATAAATCACTAAATTGAGTTTTCATGTGTTAACTGAAGTAATGCGGACAGAAGCCCGCACTACACGTTTAACCTATCAATCCCTTACAAACAAAGCATCAACAAAGGCATGAGCATCAAAGTCTTGTAGATCATCAATACCTTCACCAACACCTATAAAACGAATAGGCAATTCAAACTGGTTAGCTAAGGCAAACAGCACCCCACCTTTTGCGGTTCCATCCAGCTTTGTTAATGCAAGCCCTGATAATTCAACCACCTCATTAAATATTTTGGTTTGCGACAAGGCATTCTGTCCTGTTCCTGCGTCCAATACCAATAAGACTTCATGGGGTGCTGTTTCATCAACTTTCCCCATAATCCGTTTGATTTTACTTAACTCGTCCATCAAATTCGATTTGGTATGCAGTCTGCCGGCTGTATCAGCAATTAATACATCAATACCTTTGGCTTGCGCCGATTGTACTGCGTCATAAATCACCGATGCTGAATCAGCACCTGTGTGTTGAGCGACCACATGAATTTCATTACGCTCACCCCATACTTCAAGCTGCTCAACCGCTGCAGCTCTAAAAGTATCTCCAGCAGCTAACATCACACTATGCCCTTGTAATTTTAAGCGTTTAGCTAATTTACCAATGGTTGTGGTTTTCCCTACCCCATTAATACCGACCACTAGAATAACAAAAGGCTGGTCTTGATCAGGTATTTTAAGCGGTTGATCACATGGCTGTAATATCTCTAACAATATTTGTTTCAACGCCTCTTCTAATGCTTCTCCATCGTTAAGCTGATGACGCTCTAAACGCGCAGTTAGTTGAGAAATAATCAGCGTTGTAGTCTCTATACCAAGATCAGCCACCAACAAACTAGACTCAATTTCTTCTAATAGGTCTTGGTTTATTTCTTTTTGACCTAACGGAATACTGGATAAAACACCGCCCAGACCTGTTCTGGTTTTCTTTAACTGGGTTGTTAATCGTAAATATAATGACTCTGAACTAGGTTCGACATAAACTTCTTCAGCTTCTAGTTCAACCTCTTTAACTGCTTCAATAACAGCGACAGCCTCATCTGCTGATACCCCAACAACAAAACCATACTTACTGTAAAAACTAATGGATATTAATGGCAGCATCAACAATGCTGCAACCACGTTATGAGCGACCAACATAGCCAAAGGTAATTCAAGTTTGACACTAAAAATACCCAATAATAGCTCTATCAATAACAACGCACTTAACTGTAAACCTGCTTTTCTTACCGGCTTCGGATACTCTTCAGATGTTGCACGCAACATCACCCATGTTAGCAACATGAAGCAGAATAATGCCCCTGCACGATGCATCCAATGCGCGGCAACCTGCCCTTCAAACGATAAGACCCCTGTATAGCCGCTATCTAAACCCGCAAATAAGTTTAAGGCACTCAGATAGTCAACTGCTGGCACCCACACACCATTACAAACAGGAAAATCTGCACATGCTAATCCCGCTTGGTTGGTACTTGTCCAAAATCCAAGAATAATTTGCAACAACAACCCCAACATGGCGACCCTAGCCAATAACCTGGGACCAGTTTTAACGGTCTGCTGATTCAGCTCTACTTTTGGATTTGTTCGTAAATACATCCAAAACAAAAGCCAAAAAGTAATAAAACCCAGTAACAATTGTCCCGTTACAATAACAGGCATCATTTTGATTTTAACTGCCCATACCCCCAACAGTAACTGCAAACCAAGTAATGTTAACAACGCATTGCTGGAAACAACAGCAGCCAAACGACACAGTTTTTGGGTCCATGCTGAAACTGTTAAAAATAAAACCAAAATACCTATAACAGCAATTACAGAGCGATAATTCACCCAATCTTTAATGACTTGTTTAACTTCAATTGGTATTAACGATGATTGTGGCGCAGTACCAGCAACACCTGCATCACCATAACAACCCGGCCAGCCGCTCCAATCTGGACATCCTATTGCTGCATCCGATAACCGGACAGTAGAACTAAAAACAATAACAATTAGCGCTAAAATCAACGCAAATAATGTGATTTTCCTAAACATCTATTTAACCAATCTGTGAAATTTTTAATAATTTACGCAAGTCACTTTTGACTTTGTACGGATCAAAATCAGGCTCATACTGCATCATAATGTTTCCTAATGGATCCATTAAAAAAAGCATACCTTCTGGAATACCAGCGGCTCTAATTTTATTTATTTTTTCAGACAATGACGCGGCAGGCTTAGCTCTTAATAATCTAAGATCATCTTTCCACCATGACTTAGCCATTGTTTTGTCAGTATCTGCCATAACAAGCACAAGACGACGAACTCGAGTCAGATCCTTATTTATCATTAATCGCAACTGCTTTGTTTTATGTATTGCTTGTAAACAAACCTCATTACAATTCGTACTGGGTATAACATTAACCAACACCCAATGACCTTTTATCTCATGTATATTTTCGACAGAAAAATCATCAAACCCAACAAATTCAACAAATTCTGTTGTTGCTGGAGGTGTAATAAGCTGCCCTTGATTTGTTCCGCCGCCCATCCACGTTGCATTACTTGATAAAAACCAAGCGATACCAAAAGGAATAATCGACATAGCAAAGATAATAATAACCGTGCGGTTATTTTTTTTCTGTTGTGCGTTCAGTTCGTTCATTTACTTTTTCTACTAAATCCAATAAATAATACAGTTAAGGTCAAAGCCAATCCAAACCATTGTACGGCATAAGCCACATGCTTTTCAGGTGGCATGACCGATTTTTTTCTCCAGTCACGGCTATAACCGTCACTCATACTCTTATCTAGTTCAATTTGAAAAGGAAATAATACATAACCCAGTTTTTCTGAGAGCACTTGACTATCGACAACTTGCACCACAGAAGGCCACCCCTCAGTTGGAATTTCAGCTCCTGCCAGACGAATACCTACCACAGGAAAATAATTGATTCGCCCTGTTATCGTTACATTTAGCGTCTCAATCGAGATATCAGGTAAAACACGCCGGTCTTTGTTTAGGGCAACCCATCCCCTATTAACCAGAACCGATTGATTCAAACCATCAATTTTAAATGGCGTCATTACAAAATACCCTGCCCTACCGTTAACGATTTGGTTATCAATCAAGTATTGGTAAGAAGAATCATAACGACCTGTTATTTCTGTTTTTCTATACCTTGTACCTTCTAAATCAACATCTTCCGACAGCTTTAAAAGTGATTTATCTGCTGATAACTGCTGCTGCCTTACAAAAACTTTCTTTTGTTCCGCTCTATCTAACTGCCAAAAACCAAGAGATACCAGTAAAGTAACTAAAACTAGGTACAATACAATGGAAAAAGTACTAAATTTTAATTCCATTTTAGCAATAGTTAATTTCATATTTTTATATTACCCTATCAATACACGTACTTTAATAGCAAAAACAACCATTAAAAACATAAGCTGACATGTCTATAAAAATCATTTTTATTGTCGTATTTCTCTTCATTCTTTTTAGCTTGGGCACTGCCTTATTTAACTTAGTGATGTATAAAGATAAAGAGCACTCGAAAAAAACAGTTAAAGCCCTAAGCTATAGAATTGGTATTTCTTTAGTTCTATTTATCATGATGTATATTGCACTTATTACTGGCATGATAAAACCAGAAGGTATTGGCGCTAGAATACAAATGTTCAAGCAAAATCAATTACAAAGCGAGACCCAAGTAAATCCTTAGTTCATCAAGGAATACGCACAAAATCAGCTCCAAAATGTAGTATGGGCAAAGCGGTAGCGTGCCTATCACACTAGAAATGATGGGCACGAAAGAACCCTTTGCCCATCCTACACAATGAGTAAATCAATAAAATTACGCTATTTATTCCAAAGGGGAATGGCTGTGATTAAACGTACAGGGAAAAGAGTTGTTTTATTCCCTGCTCACCCAACCCTCTAGGCAAGTTCTCCATGCGTTGCTCTATCTCTTTATTCTTTTCGCTTTTTTACCCGCTTAACAATAGCTAATACACATTTTTAATCACACCTAGAGGGAATTGTATTTCCCAACACCCTAAAAACCTACGGCAAAAAAAAAGCGCAGTCTAATGACCGCGCTTTTTTCTGGTTTCAACTTTATTTACATTATATAAACAAAGATAAACAAACCTAACCATACCACATCAACAAAATGCCAGTACCAAGCAGCACCTTCAAAAGCAAAGTGATTTTCTGGTGTAAAGTGTCCTTTCCAACTACGGAAAAGTACAACAGACAAGATAATTGCCCCTACACAAACATGGAAGCCATGAAAACCAGTTAACATAAAGAAAGTTGAACCATAAACACCAGAACCTAAAGTAAGCCCCATGTCGTGATACGCTTCATAATACTCAACCGCTTGAAAACCAACAAATAAAAAGCCTAAGCCTACGGTTGCAGCAAGTCCTTTGATTAATTGATCACGATTTTTAGCTAATAAGCCATGATGAGCCCAAGTACAAGTAACACCACTTGTTAGTAGTAATAATGTATTAAGAAGTGGCAAACCAAAAGCACCCATTGGTTCAAAATCACCACCCACATTACCTGGACCATTAGTTGGCCATACAGCTTCAAAACCAGGCCATAACATTGCAGTTGAACGACCAGGACCGTCACCAATACCTGCAAGCCAATCCATAGATAAATTACGTGTATACCATAATGTGCCAAAGAAAACGGCGAAGAACATAATCTCTGAGAAAATAAACCACATCATTCCCATACGATAAGAAATCCCTACCCCATGGTTATATGTACCTGCTTCACTTTCATTTGCTTGTAAAGTAAACCAACCTGCCAGCATTACAATAAAAATGGCTAATCCTATCACCATCATTGTAGAACCTACAGTATTACCATTTAAGTGGTTTGCAAAACCAGCCAGCATAATCATAAGACCAGCTGTACCTATCACTGGCCATGTGGCTTTGTTTGGAATGTAATAAGCATCATTTGTAGACATACGCTACCCCTTGTTATTTTTTTACCGACGTTTCAGTATTATCAAAAAAAGTATATGCGAGTGTTATTGTTTTATACCTTGCAGGTAATTCTGGGTCAATAACAAAACGAACCGGCATCAGTTTTACTTCATTAGGTTCGAATGTTTGCTCCGAAAAACAAAAACACTCTGTTTTTTTTAAATATTCTGCAGCAAGCCCTGGTGTCACACTAGGAATTGCTCTTGCAACCATTTTTTTATCTGTTTTGTTTTCAGCATAAAAATTCACCGTATAATATTTCCCCGGATGAATTTTCATCTTATTTTTTTCTGTTCGAAATTCCATTGGTGCTGATTTATTAAGAGAAGTAATAAACTCTATATTTATCTCTCTATCAATATCAACCTCATACTTCACTTCTGCAATAGCTTCATCACCCGGTTTTCCATTTAATCCTGTGATATCACAAAATACATTATAGATAGGCACTAATGCATAGCCAAAACCGAACATACCAAGAACAATAAATAACAACTTACGAATCAGTTTAGTATTTTTTTGTCCTACACCATCACTCATTGAGAAATTGCTCTCATCACGGCAAACACATAAATAGTTGCTGCTACTGCAATTAAAATCACCGCAGTCAAAATATTCTTTTTTCTTGTATCCATTTTTTCACCTGACCCTTTGCCCCAAATAGAGCAAAAGGTCTCATAGTTATTTTCTACAACTCTTAGAAGTGTTCTGTTGGCACTTCTTTCGGCGGAGTAGAGAATGTGTGATAAGGCGCTGGAGAAGGCAAAGTCCATTCCAGACCATGTTTACTCGCACCTTCCCAAACTTCATCAGTTACTTTTTCGCCTGTGCCACCTTTAATTGTTTTATAAACAATATAAACAAATATCAGCTGACTTGGGCCATAAATAAAAGCACCAATACTAGAAATCATATTCCAATCAGCAAATTGTACAGCGTAATCAGGAATACGACGTGGCATACCTGCCAAACCTAAAAAGTGTTGTGGGAAGAATAAGATATTTACTGAAATTGCAGATAACCAGAAATGCAGTTTGGCAAGTTTTTCATCATACATATTACCTGTCCATTTAGGCAGCCAGAAGTAACCAGCAGCCATCAGAATAAAGACTGATGCAGGAACTAACGTGTAATGGAAATGGGCAACAATAAAGTAAGTATCATGATATTGAAAATCAACCGGAGCAACCGCCATCATCAAACCTGTAAAACCACCCAGGGTAAAAAGTACAACAAAGGCAATTGAAAACAGCATAGGTGCTTCAAAAGTCATTGAGCCTTTCCACATGGTTGCAGTCCAGTTGAAGATTTTCACACCTGTTGGAATCGCAATTAACATGGTGGCATACATAAAGTACAACTCACCCGCTATTGGCATACCCACAGTAAACATGTGATGAGCCCAAACAATAAATGAAAGGAAAGCAATCGCTGCTGTTGCATAAACCATTGAGGCATAACCAAATAGAGGTTTACGCGCAAACACTGGAATAATGGTTGAAGCCACACCAAATGTAGGCAAAATCATGACATAAACTTCTGGATGTCCGAAGAACCAGAAAATATGCTGATAAAGCACTGGATCACCACCGCCCGCTGCATCGAAAAAGCTAGTATCGAAGAAACGGTCTGTTAACAGCATAGTCACCGCACCAGCAAATACTGGCATAATCGCGATTAATAAGAATGCTGTAATTAACCATGTCCATACGAACAAAGGCATTTTCATTAATGTCATTGCTGGTGCACGCATATTGAAAATAGTCGCGATAATGTTAATCGCCCCCATAATCGATGAGATACCCAATAAATGCACAGAGAAAATAGCAAATGGTAATGCATTCCCTGTTTGCAAGACTAGAGGTGGATACAAAGTCCAGCCTGAAGCTGGCGCACCACCTTCCATGAACAATGTACTCGCCAGTAATAATACACCAGCAACCAACATCCAGAAGCTCATATTATTCATACGTGGTAACGCCATATCAGGCGCACCAATCATCATAGGAATCATCCAGTTAGCTAAACCAACAAAAGCCGGCATAACTGCACCAAATACCATGACTAAGGCATGCATGGTTGTCATAGAGTTAAAGAACTGAGGATCTACAAATTGCATACCCGGTTCAAAAAGCTCTGAACGAATGATTAAAGCCATTGCGCCACCGACAAAAAACATTGTCAGTGCAAATAATAAATACAACGTACCTATATCTTTATGGTTAGTGGTAACAATACACCTTAAAAGGCCCTTCGCAGGACCGTGATCGTGATGATCGTCATGTTCAGCTGTTACAGCAGACATACTCTATACCTCTTTTAATATTTGAATAGATTAGACTCAAGAAAATTTAAGTTAACGACTTATTCGTCGTCATCCTCATCTTCCTCTTCTGGTAATGCTGACTGTAACGCCTGAATTGCTGATGGCTGAATCGAATCACCCACCTCATTTCCCAAGCCATTACGGATAAAAGTAGATACTGCTGCAAAATCAACTGCACTTAGCATTTGACTAAAAGCAGGCATCATTCCTTTCCCATTCATCATTAAATCAACTTGTGCATTAATATCACCAGTCACAATTGCACTACTTGTAATTGCAGGGAATGTACCAGCCAAGCCAGCCCCATCTGCCATATGACAAGATGAACAATTATTGGCATATACTGTTTCACCTTTTGCAATCAACTCTTCAGCGGCCCAATCTTTATCTGCTGCATTCGCTTCTCCTAACGCTAATTCTTTTTGTTCTTTAACCCATACCGCATAATCTGCTTTTTCTTTAACAATCACAACGATAGGCATAAAACCATGATCTTTACCGCATAACTCAGTACATTGACCGCGATAAGTTCCTGGTTTTTCAACATAAGTCCATGCTTCATTGATAAAGCCAGGAACAGTATCTTTTTTCCAACCTAAATCTGGTACCCACCATGAATGAATAACATCAGCCGCTGTAAACAAAAAACGTATTTTTGTATCTACAGGTACCACTAAAGGCTTATCTACATTTAACAAATAATGCGGCACTGAACGCGGATCTATACCTGAATCTTTTTGACGTGCCTGGTTACTTGCTTCATCTAGACTACTAAAGAAATGAATCCCATTATCAAGATATTCATATTCCCACTTCCATTGCCAACCTGTAACTTTAATCGACATGTCAGAATTTCTAACATCGTCCATTTCCAACATAGTCTTGGTGGCAGGAATCGCCATTCCCACTAGAATTAACGTAGGAATAATTGTCCAAATAATTTCAACAGTTGTATTTTCATGAAACTGCTCCGCTTTATGTCCTCTTGATTTACGATGATAATAAATCGAATAAAACATCGTGCCGAACACACCTATACCTATGAATACACATATCCATAAAATCAGCATATGCAAGTCATAGACATCATTACTGATTTTTGTGACCCCTTCCATTAAATTAAGGGTGTAATCCGCTTGCGCTGTCCCTAGACCTGCGGTCATCAGAATTAGACATGCGAACAGTTGCTTTGTTTTCTTCACG
>WTAG01000032.1 GCA_013139755.1 Methylomarinum sp.
ACCATTAACAGCCATATAGACAGCTGTTTTACCCTGTTCAGAAAAATGACTGGCTTCATCCACTAAACCTTCAACATCGACACTCCTGTCATCCATCCAGAATTTATTACCTATCAATAATTTCTTGCCATCAACTTCAGCTTCTATACCTCGGCCTGTCTCACTGTAAAAATGACTGCAAGCTAACTGTTCTATTGATTGCTCATTGGCATAATCAACAATCGCCCTGGCTAAAAAGTGTTCTGAGTTATTTTCTGCCGATGCCGCCAAAGCGATCACTTTATCTTTACCTAAACGCGATTTTTTATAAAAATCCGTCACTTTAGGCTTGCCCTCGGTGATTGTGCCTGTTTTATCAAATACAATCGCATTTAATTTGCTGGCGACTTCTAGACTTTCGCCGTTACGAATAAACACGCCTTTTTTTGCAGCTTGCCCAGTGCCTACCATAATAGCCGCTGGCGTCGCCAAACCAAGCGCACAGGGACAAGCAATCAACAACACGGTCACAGCACTGCCAAATGCTGTGGAGAAAGGTGCACCAACTAACATCCAACTCGCAAAAGTTAATCCTGAAACACCCATAACGGCTGGAACAAAAACCGCTGAAATTTTATCCACCTGTTTTTGAATAGGTAGTTTAGTCGCCTGAGCCTGATCAACCATATGCACAATACCTGCTAAAACGGTATCCATGCCTATCGCTGTCGCTTTTATATGTAAAGCGCCATTACCATTAACGCAACCACCAATCACTTTATGGCCAATTTCCTTAACCACAGGCATGCTTTCACCTGTTACCATCTCTTCATCAACCGTTGAAACACCAAACACGACTTCACCATCTGTCGGTATTTTTTCTCCCGGCCTAACGAGTAAAATATCATCTAAAACAATATCATCAACATCAATCTGAATTTCCGCGCCATCTCGTAGCAAAGTAGCCGCTTGCGGCTGCAAATCAACCAGCTTACGAATCGCTTCTCCGGCTTTTCCTCTGGCTCTCTCTTCAAGATAGCGCCCTAGCAGGACAAAAGTGATGATCGCAGCTGCCGCCTCATAATACATGTGGCCTTTGCGCCGAAATAACACCGGTAAGCTATAGCCATAGGCGGATCCTACCCCTAATGCAATTAAGGTATCCATATTGGCTGCTTTTTGCTTAGCCAATCGCCATGCTTTGGTAAAAAACTGCTTTCCAGAGCCAAAAACAACGGCAGTGGTCAAAATAAACTGCATCCAGTGTGACCATCTGGATTGCCCCATCGACATGGCAACAGTAATAACAGGGGTACTTAGAACAGCAGACCAAATAAAGCGTTTTTTTGCGGTATCAATTCTTTGTTGCTCTTTTAAAATAAGATTTTTTCTTTGCGAAAGCGTATCTATAGATAGCGTCTCATAGCCTAGAGTAGCTATTTTATCGCTGACTTGCTGTTTACTCAGTTGCCCATGAACGGTGACAGTCTCGGTTGCAAAATTGACATTAACTGATTTCACCTGGGGGTCTCTATTAAGCACCATTTCAATCAACAAGGCACAAGAGGCACATGACATGCCTTCTATTGCCAAATCAACTTCGACGACTTTACCTGTAAACTTTTTATTATTTTTCTCAAAAACCGCAGTTTCTTTCTGTGCCATATTTCCCAGCACAGCATCCAGCAAAATCAACAGGTTTTTTTTAGGTAATCCTGCGGGGTCAAAATCTATAACCACTGAACCTAATGAAGAAGTGGTACGAACACGCTTTATAGCTGAACGTTTTTTAAGCAGTATCTCAAAAATATAACAGCGCTCAAGATCCTTTTCTAAAACAGCTGAAACAACACGAATACGCCTTTTTAATTGATGAACAAGACTAAAGTTTTTATAGCTGACTATTTCTGAATCCATAATGAGATAAATTGGGGATAAAATAATTAAGATATTTTAGAATCGCGTGCAGAATAACCTAGATAACTTCACTGATGGTGTAGAGCGGACTTCAGTCCGCTTCTCCCTTATCTCTTACCTTGCGGACTGAAGTCCGCTCTACAATGATTGCTTAGTTGAGTAATCACCTCATCAACCGTGCCCCACTTTTTCGAGATAATTATATTGAACAGGTTTTTATAAAGTTAAGATCAGTTATTTAGGTTTTCGAGAACGCATTAATAAATAGAAAAGATAGAAAACAGCTGTCCACTGATATCGAAAAGCCCAAGGTTTAGGAATCCATTCTTGGGTGATACGCACCCAATGCAATTTAATTAGATACAGCACTAAGATATCATTAAAAAAATCGATAATTGCCTTTTCAGGATCTTTTATAAGCGGACCCTGTTTTTTTAGCCCTATTTTAGTGATGATCTTTGCTGCTTGTACCGTATCTTTAGCATCATCATATTTTTCGCTTGCCCATCGTGTGGCTTTCCAGTCCTGAACTTTAGATTTTAAATTCCATTTTGATTTTTCCTTGGCGTTTAACTCATTCACAACAGGTGCAACGAGTAAGCCTTTTTCATCAAGCTCTGTAAGCAACTGAAACAACTGCGTTGCTAATTGTTTAAAGTCACATACGATGTCTTGATACCTTATTGATAGTTTCTTTTGTTTTCTAAAAAGATCAACTTTATAAACACCTTCAATTTTCAAAATCTCAGCACTAACTGTCTTTGCCACAACCTCATTGCACAGTAGTTCAGGTATTTGAAACCGAACATGACCTTCATCTCTATATCTAACAGTAAATTCTTTCTGAATACTCATAATGAAAACTTAAAAACATTTAAAGCAAAACGGGCAATAAAGTACATATAATATACCTTATTACCCGCCTAAATTTTACAACATAAACTCGTTATGCTCAAAAATTCAACTTTCTTCTTTAGTTTCTGCCACTATATCTTCCAGATTTTCTTTTTGCTGTAACACAAAGTCTTTACTGGCATCGGTTGCTTTACCTACACTAGAAACTATCTCTTTTCTGTATTTGTAAGCAACATAACCCACTGCCACACCTAAACCAAAAATTAATACAGGATGTTTTGCAAGCTTACTCATAAGTTTTTCCCCAGATTTAACAGTTACCGTAGCGACTGAACCAGCCATAACTTGCTTACCCATACCATGACCTGCATGATGGCTATGCCCAGAATGAGCCATGCCTTTCATTGCCTTACTACCGTGAGAATGTGCCATTTTATTTCCTCTAATTATTTAATTCATCCATTGGCTCAGAAAGAACCTGATCTTCATGCAGCATTTGAAAAATACCTTTGCAACCTTCACAACAAAACTGCTTATCGCCTTCTTTAGTTTTGAGCTTAAAGCCGTCAACCTCCACAGCTAAACCACAGAGATCGCAAATATCTTTTTTATCACTCATTACTTATCAATACTTTTAAATGAAGTTTATAATTAATTCTAGCAAATACCTTAAGGGTTCTCAACTTTAATGACAACTAAATCCAGCAGAAGCGGCACCTGAGTCATCACTTCCACCATGAGTTGCCCTGCTACTTGCTTTCATCAATGCAATACGTAATGCCCCTGTTAAACTTGCGCCTAAGCCTAAGCGCATTGCCACGGCGGGTACTAAAATCATAGATGCAACCGCAAGCCCAGCACCCAGTGCTAAAGAACCATTATTACCAGACTTTGATGTTGTCACTTTCGAGCTTGATACTGTTAATTCATGTGCCATTGTTTATCTCACAATATAGTTAATTCATACCATGAATACTGCACAAACAGTGCCAAAATTATAAAGCATTGATTTTAAACAAAATTAAACAACACCAACCATCTAAAAATAAAAAAACTATGTTATATGACACACTACTCTCAGTTATATAACCTAACAATTAATATTAAGATTATCTTATATCTGACAGATATCCGAGACCTACGTGATACCAGATAAAATCCAGAAACCGAACTATTTCGTATATATGGTAGCTAATATGAAATGAAATTTCACATAGTGAATATCTGTTCTCAAGATATTCTATGCAGCTATATTCAAACATTTTGACCAGCTTATACCCTTAAGGAGCCTCTCCGTAAAAAATAAAACATAATTTCTTCCTTTTCTTATATCTAAATCAGTGATTTACTACAACACAAGTCACCAATTCAAATATAGATTATGGCACCTTAAATCTGTTATGGATAATCTTAATGATTTTTTACCGCTCAAAGAAAAGTGACAATTATGAGTAAACGAATAAATATCAATATTGAGATACAGCATGAGACCTTTGCACAAAGAGGTATATATCCCCCGTTGAACCAATAGTCAATTTTTTTAAATTTATTGCTCTTTAAAGGAGCAATATTCTCTGAAAAAACACGGTTATTCATCTGTTTTTCTCATTT
>WTAG01000367.1 GCA_013139755.1 Methylomarinum sp.
TGGCTATTTATTTGTATTCAGAACTACAGTATTAATGATGCTACCTTGCGTTATGTCTAAAAACTGCAACATCAGATGTCCAGCAGTTTTAACCACAGCTCATGAAGAATTTAAAGGCGATCCGAGAGTACTCGCGCAATATTTCATGAACTTAGCGCATGAAGTAAGAGAAATTCTTGCCAGCTTAGGCTATAGCAGCCTTGCTGAAATTCGCGGTCAAGCCGATTTATTACATTTGATTGACCATCCAACTATGGTGGGACAGCTTGATTTCACTCGTCTGCTCGCACAGATTGATGTGGTTAAAATAAACAACCCTGTTTATTTAGAGGCTGATTTCAGCATAGATGATCAAATCATTGATCAAATCAAAGCAGACCTTATTAAAGGGCAAGCCGTAATTGTTGAAGGCACTGAGTTTAAGCTAAATAACCGTCACAAAACAGTCGGTGGTCAAACCGCTATTGATATTGAACGCGCTTTAGCTTACGAAATTACAGAACAACAAGCGACTGATTCAAAATTAATTTACACCAATCAACATGGTCGTCGTTATTTAGCGGCTGATAGTGTCACCATTCGCACCACAGGCTCGGCAGGACAAAGCTATGCTGCGTTCAATAATGATGGCATGCGCATGGAACATACAGGAACCTGCAATGATGGTGTTGGTAAATCAGCCTGTGGCGGTGCCATCATCGTTAAATCACCAGGTGGCGGCTCAAACATCTCCGGTGAGAATGTTTTAATCGGTAACTTTGCATTATTTGGTGCCACCGGTGGTAAAGCTTTTATTAATGGTGAAGCGGGCGACCGTTTTGGTGTGCGTAACTCAGGTGCCATGGCCGTTGTTGAAGGTGTCGGTGATTTCGCCTGCGAATACATGATTAATGGTGCTGTGCTAAACCTTGGCGGTTTCGGTAAAGGTTTTTGTACCGGTATGTCGGGGGGTAACGCCTACCAATATGATCCAAAAAACCGTCTTGAATCGCAGTACGATGAAAGCTCTGTCGAGGTACGTAGCCTAACTGAAGAAAGTGATGTTTCTAACAGTCATGAACAATTCATTTTGCACATGCTAGAACAACATATTGAATACACCGGCTCCAGCAAAGCAAAAGCAATAATGGAAAACTGGGCTAACGAACGCAAACATTTTAAATTTGCTGTTCCATTATGGTTGTACAAAACCCAAACAGCTGAATACCTAAGTCAATCACTTGATCGTAAAGCAATGATAGAAGAACTATCAGTTGCCTATGCACAAGAACAAATTAACCTAGTTAAATCAGCATATCAAAACAACCAGCCCTTATTTGATGGTGCTATTCCTAACTATGGCGAAACGGATACTGCATTAACATTTAAACTGATCAATAGCTACTCAGTGATTGACAAAGCTCATCAGATTGCTAAAAATCAATTAAATAAATCAACGAAAACTGAAATAACGGCAGCGCAAATTAGTCAGCAAGCAGAAAAACTAATCAGACAGCGCCCACGTAAAATTCAAGATGCGTTAGTGAAAATCAACCGTGAAGCCTACAGCAATTACACGGACGAACAACTTGCCGCATTATTAGCTGATAAACGCTTAAATGATTATAAAACAGCAATGATCTTACGTGATGTTCAAAGCATCTATTCAATCGGATCGACTGCTTGGATTATAGAGCAACATAATGCAAATTGTGTAGCCTTAGCTGACGTAACAGGAATTGAACAATACATTGCCGGATTAACCAGCCTTGACATTGTTCAGACAATGCTGGATGAAGAACAAGCTGCTTGAAGCTTGAGTATTCTTAGCACTCTCCAATTGGACGACTGCATGGACGCAGTAGCAGTTACTGAGAGGGTTGGGTAAGAAGAAGATACAAAGTATGTAATTCACCCTTTGTTTATCCCTTGTTTCACAAGAGAAATGGAAAAGAGAATTATTGTATTCCTCCTCGCCCAACCTTCCCCAGCAAGGGAGAGCTTTTAAAAGCCCAATATAATTTTTTACTCAGCTATAACAATAATACTTGGGTACAAGAACCCTAAAAATATGAAAACACCTAATATTCCACAAAATGCACCTTACAGTGACACCCAACGCGCTTGGCTGGGTGGTTTTTTTGCAGGTATGCATAGCCATATGCTACAAAGTGCCGGCTCTGTAAACCAAGCAGATGCTCGCATCATCAACATCCTTTACGGCACACAAACTGGTAATTCCGAATCGGTTGCCAACGATGCTGCTGCGGTTGCTAAAGCACATGGCTTAGCACCTGCTGTAAAAAGCATGGATGACATTGAAATTGATGCCTTGGTAAAAATGGAATACTTACTCATCGTCACCAGCACATACGGTGAAGGTGAAATGCCTGATAATACACAACTACTTTGGGATAGCATCTCCGCAGATACAACCCCTACAATGGAAAACACCAAGTTTTCAGTTTTGGCATTAGGTGATACCAGTTACGATCTATTCTGCCAAGCAGGTATAGAATGGGACAATCGCTTAGTAGAATTAGGTGCTAAACGACTTTATGACCGTGTTGATTGTGATGTAGAGTTTGATGAAGCAGCTGAAAGCTGGGTTAGTAGCGTTATACCAATGATGGCTGACGGAGCAGCTGTTGCCGTGGTTGCTACCGAAGGCAGCAGCGACAAACCCAAATTCAACCGCAAAAACCCATTCACAACAAAAATCACGGCGAACCGCTTACTTACATCTGAAAAATCATCAAAAGAAACACGTCACTATGAATTTTCACTTGCAGACTCTGGTTTAAACTATGAAGCAGGCGATGCACTTAACGTCATCCCTCTAAACTGTCCTGAATTAGTCGCAGAAATTGTTAAAGCCATTGGCTGCACAGGCAAAGAAGATGAGCCGGTAAACAGCGAATTAATGACTTTGTCTGAAGCCTTGCGTACGCATTTTGAAATAAAGCTTCCGAGCAAAGATCTATTACAAGAAATTGCTAATCGCTCAGGTGACCAAGAGTTAAATGGCTTACTAGCTTCTGGTGACAAAGACAAAATATCTAAGTACTTATGGGGACGTGATACGCTTGATCTATTATTACAATTCCCGGATATGGAGTTTTCGGCTGCTGAATTTATTGCACTGTTAAAACCACTGCAACATCGCGCTTACTCGATTTCAAGTAGCGGTAAAATGCATGCTGATAGCGTACACTTAACCGTTGCTAGTGTTCGCTACAACAGCCATAACCGCGATCATAAAGGGGTATGCTCTACTTACATGGCTGACTTGGTTAATGAAGACAGCGAAGTAAAAATATTCTTCTCCCCCAACAAAAGCTTTAGAGTCCCTGAAGATGACGCTCTGCCGATGATTATGATTGGCCCTGGTACTGGCATAGCACCTTTCAGGGCTTTTTTACAAGAACGTGAATTCAGAAAAGCCACAGGTAAGAATTGGCTATTGTTTGGAGACCGTAATTCTGCGACAGATTACATCTACCAAGATGAAATTGAAGCTATGCAGACTTCAGGCGTACTAACACGATTAGATTTAGCGTTCTCAAGAGACCAAGAACAAAAAATCTATGTACAGGACCGTATGCGTGAGAATGGCGCAGAAATGTTTGCCTGGCTGGAACAAGGCGGCTCATTCTTTGTTTGTGGCGATGCCATGTATATGGCTAAAGATGTTGATAAAGCCTTACATGCCATTATTGAACAACATGGCAATAAAACAGCTGAACAAGCGGTTGATTACGTTAATCAATTGAAAAAAGAAAAACGTTACGTTAGAGATGTTTATTAAGTTATAAATCACTTAAATTCGTAGGATGGGCTTGGGATCTTCCCTGCCCATCAACACTACTCTGTTAAATGAGCTCGCTTAAAATATACTTCTGACTGCATTTCAATCAACCGTGAACGCGTCCGCTTAAAATTAAAATTATTATCTTCAAGAACCAGCGCTTCAACCGGCACTACGGCGGCACAAATCAATTTAACATTCGCTTCATACAAAGCATCGATCAAGGTGACAAATCGTCGCACTTTATCTCTTATTTCCGCTGACAACTGTGGAATTCCAGCAATTAAAATGGTATTAAACTCACTAGCTATCGCCAGATAATCGGCAGCACCTAAAGCACTGCCACACAACTGCTCAAACGAAGAAAATAAAATATCACCATGAACCCTATCGAAGCGTAATTCCCTACCCTTAACTTTTAGCGTTTTAACCTCTACAGTCCCCATATTAGTCAGCTCATTAAAGCGTTGTTGCAAGAACTCATCTCCAGAACCATCGGTATCAAGATAAAACGTGGTTTTCATCGCTTTAAAGTATGAAAGCCTATAATCTTCCTTGCCCTCTAACTCTAAGATCTCTGAAGATTGTTTTAACAAATCAATAAAAGGTAAAAACAACTCCCTCTGCAAACCATTTTTATACAATGCATCAGGGTGTTGATTAGAGGTGAAGACAAAAACCACACCCAACTTAAATAAGTGAGTAAAAAGCCGAGATAATAACATTGCATCCGCAATATCAGACACATGGAATTCATCAAGACATAACAATACTGCGGATTGTTTTATATTTTCAGCTAATGAAGGTACAGGATCGCCAACTGATGTTTTTCGCCACTGATGTATATAATCATGAACTTCTTGCATAAAAGCATGAAAATGAACACGTCGTTTTAATTTAACTGGACAGGCCTTAAAAAACACATCCATTAACATGGACTTACCATGCCCTATATCACCAAAGATATACAGGCTTTCAGCGGCCTTCTTATTAGAAGAGGAAATAAGCTGTCGAAAGTCAAATGCCTGCTCAAAGTAATCGGCTGAGGAAATATCATTTAGCAATTGCTGCAAATGCCCCAAGACCTTAATCTGACCCGCATCACTATAAATATGATGCTTAACAACCAGCTCATGATATGTCTTTTCTAACACATCATCTAATGAGTGAGAATGACTAAACTTTTTTTTAGGTTCTGCAAAAAGAAATTTAAACATTAAAGTAATTTACTCTTAATCTTCTTGCAGCGCAGACATTGAAAAACAGTTAACAACTTTCCCTGTTTCACATCGAAGCGCTTTTCCTTTAGAATCTCCCACTTATGCAAGTTACTGCGGCACAAAGCATTACCTTTAAACTTGTCTGAGAGCTTCTTCTTTTTAAACTGAATAACATCGCCCATTACTATGCCTACATTAAGACCTGGTCAACAAGCCCCTGATTTCTCATTATCTGATAATAGCCGAAACGAACATACTTTGCTTGATTACCACGATCAATGGTTAATATTGTTTTTTTACCCTAAAGACAACACCCCAGGTTGTACTATAGAGGCCTGCCAATTTAGAAATGACTATACGGAAATTACCGAGATGAATGCACAAATTCTAGGGATAAATACAGATAACACTGAAAGCCATACTCGCTTTATTACTAAGCAACAACTCCCCTTCCCCTTACTATCAGATGAAACGGGTACGGTGAGCAAACAGTATGAAACACTGTTTAAACTAGGCCCTATCAAGTTTTGCAAACGGCATAGTTTTATTATTGATCCACAAGGGAAGATAGCTAAAATTTACAGAAAAGTGTCACCCGCCCAGCATAGTCAACAAATCGTCACTGACTTAAAAACACTACAGAATAGTGCAAGCCTTAACTAGGAGTTGCTAATCACACATGTATCAGCTCAAGCGGACTGAAGCCCGCTCTACAGAGTTGTATTAGTTACTTACTTTTTAGCAATACTTCCCCATGCAGCTAACCATGCCTGGGATTGGTAACTATCGGCATGTTTGGATAAACCACCAGAAAGCACTAATCCTAATGTATGTTTAATCACCCCAAAGAAATAACTATAAGCGACTAATGAATCAATTGGGCGAATTTCACCCTCTTTAATACCATTGTGTATGATTCGATTTATCTTGTTAAAAGGCGCAGTTTCTAATAGAGCTTTTTGCTCTGGTAATATTTCTTTAATATTTACAAACAAAAGAAATTGAATCACTTCTGGCGCATCGTCAGTTAATTTAAATAACAAGTCAACCACCTCTCTTAATTGCTCAGAGGCCTTTCTATTTCTACGACGAATATCATCAATGGAAATATTCAAGCTATCAAGAATATTTCCATACAAAACTTCAGCAATCGCTTGTTTATTCTTAAAATGCTGATAGATACCGCTGGTTGTTTTTATACCAACAGCGTCTTTAATATCGGTTAATGAGGTATTAAAATAGCCTTTTTCTGAAAATAATTTCAATGAAGCTAGTAATATTTCATCCTGTGTGACAGCTTTTTTTGCAGTCGTTGTATTTTCCTTATCCATTGTCACTTTCTTATAACTTTTGTTGTTATTGTTATTGTTATTCTTTCAGGGCAACAAAGGCAGCTGATAAATAGTTGACCATTGACCATAAAGTCAAAATAGCCGCTATATACAGCAACCAATACCCCATTAAATTAATAGGTAAACCGAGCAAGTCATCTCTATATAGCAACAAAGTAATTGCTGACATCTGAGCGGTAGTTTTCCATTTACCTAATGACGAGACTTTAACAGTGGCTCGTTGTCCTATTTCGGCCATCCATTCTCTTAAAGATGCAATTGTAATTTCCCTTCCAATAATTACTGCTGCAGCAATCGCCAAGGCAGCACTATCTTGCTCTTGAACAATTAACACCAAAACAATTGCAACCATTAATTTATCTGCAACTGGATCAAGAAAGGCGCCAAATGCCGTCTCTAAACCCATTTTTCTTGCTAAATAACCATCTAACCAATCTGTCAATGCCGCAAATATAAATATCAGCGCAGAGACCATATTTGCATATTCCCACGGGGAATAAAATATAACCGCCAATAAAGGAATTAAGGCAATACGTAAAAATGTCAGATTTGTTGGTAAATTAAATTCAATGGCCATCTTGGTGATGAAAGTTATCGTAAATTCGTTGTGCTAATTGTTTACTGATGCCGTCAATCCCTGCAAGCGCATCAACCCCTGCATTAGATACACCTTGTAAACCTCCAAACTGCTTTAATATAAGCTGCCTTCTTTTAGGTCCCAAACCAGTAATACTTTCTAAGACTGATTCTTTTTTTGCCTTTGCTCTACGCTGCCTATGACCTGTTATTGCAAATCGATGTGCTTCATCCCTTATATGCTGAATTAATAATAAAGCACTGGCACCTGATGTAATATCCATAGGCTGCTCCTGATCGACCAGAATTAGCTTTTCCATACCCGCTTTCCGGTCCGGTCCTTTTGAAACACCCACTATCATAACATTATTTACCTCTAATTCTGCTAATGCCTTTTGTGCTTCGTTTACTTGCCCCTTTCCTCCATCAATTAAAAGGATATCTGGTGCTTGATGCTCACCTTTTTTCAGACGCTTAAAACGTCTATAAACCGCTTGATACATTGCTGCATAATCATCACCTGGTGTGATACCTTCAATATTAAACCGACGATAAGCAGATTTTACAGGACCTTCCCTATCAAATACCACGCAAGATGCCACTGTTTGATCACCTTGGGTATTACTAATATCAAAACACTCCAGCCTTTTAGGTAGTTCTTTACAGCCTAATTCTTCTTGCAAACTTAGATAGCGCGCATAAATTCCTTGTTTATCAGATAATTTACTTAACAAAGAGTTTTCTGCATTGATCTAGGCCATTTGCAACCATTTTAATCGCTCACCCCTGACATTGACAGATATAGTCACCGAGTGATTGACCTGCTTAGCCAAAACTTCGCTTAACAATGCACTTTCATCCATTAAATGACTGACTATTAACTCATAAGGCGCTTGCCTTTCTAAGTAATATTGAGAAATAAATGCCTGTAACACATTTGCCGGCGTGTAATCATCGGTTATTTTAGGAAAAAAAAGCTTGTTACCTAAGTTTTGGCCATTACGAATAAAAAAAACTTGCACGCAGGCAACACCCGCTTTGGTTTCACAGGCGATAATATCTACATCCCCCTTTTCCCCATGTACAAAATGTTTTTCTAATACCGTCCTTAGCCGTGTAATCTGATCACGGAAAACAACAGCCCGTTCAAACTCAAGATTCTTAGAAGCCGCCTCCATTTTATCTATCAATTGATCTATTAATAAATTCCCTTTGCCTTCAAGAAACAAAATCGTATTATTTAAATCTTCAGCATAACTTGCCTTATCAATTAAACCTACACATGGTGCAGTACAGCGTTCTATTTGATACTGCAAACAAGGACGACTACGATTATTGTAATAAGAGTCATCACACTGCCTAACCGGAAATATCTTTTGTAATAACTTTAAGGTTTCTTTAACTGCACCCGCGCTGGGATAAGGCCCAAAATACCTTCCTCGCTTCTTCTTAGCACCACGATGCAAGGTAATTTGTGGGTAGTCGTGATAACTAGAGACAAACAGATATGGATAGGACTTATCATCACGAAGACAAATGTTATAACGTGGTTTATAGCGTTTTATTTGCTGACTTTCCAGCAATAATGCTTCACCCTCTGTATGCGTTACCGTTATTTCTATAGAAACAATTTTAACCACCATCGCCTGTTGCTTTGGCGATGCCGTACTTCCCCTGAAGTAACTGGAAACTCGATTTTTTAGATTTTTGGCTTTTCCAATATAAATAATCTCGCCCTTATGATTCAGCATTTTATAAATGCCTGGGCGTTTAGTCAGGTTCTTTAGGAAATCCTTAATATCAAAATCTGAATTTGTCATAACAAAATATTTATCACACTAAGATACAAAAACATACAAAAAGAGTAATCTTTTCTCACACAAAGCCCGCAAAGAAAGAAAAGAGTGCCTTCTGCTCTTCTCCGTGTCTTTGTGTAAGTTAGCTTTTTTCAATATTCCGACTTAAATTGATGGCCAAAATCATTTAATTAACGACCTAATCGTTTCAAAAATATCAGCAAACATTTCACTGTTTAATCGTTTAGTTTGCAAATTATAACGACTGCAATGATAAGAACTCACTAATATTTTTCCATCCGGTAAGGCATAAGTTTTATTATGACCAAATTTAGCCGTACTT
>WTAG01000642.1 GCA_013139755.1 Methylomarinum sp.
ATAACAATAATGATGGGCACGGGATAAAGCTCCTTTGCCCATCCTACTTGACTAATAATAAAAAAATTCAAGCAAGGTTGAGGTGGTAAGCCCTGCTTGAAAGTTGCTATCTCTGTAGTGATTAATTTTAAAACTTGTCAAATTTAGCAAGCCAGATGACAAGATTGTGGGCAATATCTGTTGCTGCCTTGTTAAGTGCTTCCACTGCGCCTTTTGCATTTTTTGTCGCTGCAGGTACCTTGGAAACGAACTCTTTCGTTGCAATGATTTTTCTGGTCGCATTATTGATCAGATAAAAACGAATTCTAATCACCCCTTCTGAGCTTCCGTTATTTTTAATATGATGGTTAAGTTCTAGCAGTGTGCTCTCCAGAACTAAGTCGGATTTTGAAATAGATGTGGGGGGGATTATCGCTTCAAACAAGTGGCTTTCTTCAATGCTGACCTGAAAGAGTATCGGTAACAATTTGACTGGCGCATTATTCCAGCGACTATAAGCGTAGCTATTCTGGACATACTGGGCGTCTGTATAAAAAATATCATTGCCAATAAGTGCTTGTGTTGCTCGTACAGGTGCCATTTTTAGGATAAGAGGGCAGTTTTTCTTGCTTTCTGTACGGACTTTAGTGTCATTCCATTTAGGCGATAGGGTATATATATCGGCAGGTGGTACGTTGTTTATGGCACAGCCAGTGA
This sequence comes from Methylomarinum sp., assembly GCA_013139755.1. The sequence continues at coordinate 697 of WTAG01000642.1, forward strand.
GCATAAATAATAAAACTAATGGTGTGTAGAAATTATTTTTCATGGTATCCCTCTTCACCGGGGCCAGGTTTTGGCTTGGAGCTTTTAAATATTAGGTCGCTTGGGCTAGCTTCGAAGCCTTGGGTTGTTTTTTGTAGATGTCTCGCCAGAATATTCAATTCAGATAGTAGTTGGTTAAATGATTCCAGACTCTGCTCAACCGCCTGGCTCATACTATGGCCTACGAGGGCTGAATTTTCTTCCAGATTGTCAGCCATTTCTTTAACACTAATAGAAGCAACCTCAATTTTTTCAAAAGCTTTGGTAACGCGTTTTTCCATGATAACACCGTTATCAACCAGATCCTGAAAGCCTTCCTGTTGTGCTCTCATATCTTTAGCCAGGGTCTTTATTTCAGCAAGTGTGGCTGAAACATTGTGCAGGTTTTCTTCACTGAGAAGCAGGTTAAATTTATCCAAAGCCAGAGCTACTTTTGTAGTAAGAGAACTCAAGGATTCATCGATCCGGGCAAATGTAGATGGACCGGCAGGGATGATGGGGATTTCGTCTGCCGAAGTGGTTAGTAAAGGTGTGTTATGACCTCCGCCTGCCAATTCGACATAAGAAAGTCCGGTCAGTCCGAACGATTTAAGCGTGGCTGTGGTGTCCAGTTTGATAGGGGTATTTTGCTTGATTTTTAAAAGTAGCTCTACCTGTTCCGAATTTTTCGGGTTTAGACGAACATGTTCCACTGTTCCAACATTAACCCCCCGGTATTTAACCGAAGCATCAGTGGTTAATCCAGCCACGGATTCTGACATATGGACATGATAGTAGTTATATTCTTGCTGGCCACCGTATTTTCCCAGCCAATAAGCAAAGGTTATCAACCCAGCCAATAGCAGTACAACAAAAAGTCCGACCAGTGTGTAATTGATTTTATTTTCCATTTTGTCTTCGTATTCGTCCTCGTACGCCTCCGAAAAATTGCCTGATAATGGGGTGGGGGGCATCTTTAACTTCGTTGAGGATGCCTTCAGCAATCACTTTTTTATCACCTAATACGGCAAAACGATCAACTGTAGTCCAGATGGAATCTAAATCGTGGGTAACCATCACAACCGTTAACCCTAGAATTTCTCGTAGTTCCAGAATTAAATTATCAAAAGCCTCGGCACCGATAGGATCAAGGCCTGAGGAAGGTTCATCAAGAAACAGTAATTCGGGATCCATAACCAAAGCGCGCGCCAATGCCGCCCGTTTCACCATGCCGCCACTTAATTCGGCTGGATAGAGCGTGGCTGCATTGTCAGGAAGCCCCACCATGTTAATTTTCATTCGTACAATATCCTGAATTAGTTCTAATGGAAGATCAGTATATTCTCGTAATTTTATGCCAACATTTTCTGCAACAGTGAGTGACGAATAAAGCGCCCCGCTCTGAAAAAGAATCCCCCAATGTCTCCGCAGTATTGCGGCATCGGTTCGGGTAATTGTTGACAGGTTTTGTTCAAGAACCTTAATCTGCCCAGACTGAGGGCGTAGCAACATGATCATCTCTTTAAGTAAAGTGGATTTGCCTGATCCACTACCACCAAGCAGCCCGTATATTTCACCTTGGCGAACACTTAGGCTAATACCGTCATGAACGATATTTTCACCAAACCGGGTGACAACATTGGATACTTCGATAACAGTGTTATTCAAATACCTAGCTCCGTCAATAATACTGAGAAAAGTGCATCACAAGCAATAACCAGGAAAATAGCATTAACCACACTAATGGTGGTATACCGCCCAATGCTTTCTGTACTTTTTGAAACCTGAAAACCACGAAAGCAACCAATGGTGGCGATAAGCCAGGCAAAAACAGGTCCTTTACAAATACCAATCCATACATGCTTAACCTCAAGTGCTGTCTGTAATCGATTGAAAAACTCGGTATATGAAATATTCAGGTGGATATGAGAAATAAACATACCGGCAGCAATACCTATAATATCTGCGAAAAAAATCATCAGCGGCAAGGATATCATCAAAGCGAAAATCCGTGGTAACACCAAAAAATGATGAGGCTCAAACCCCATGGTGCGCATGGCATCAATCTCTTCTGTAAGCTTCATCACCCCAAGTTGGGCAGTATAGGAAGAACCAGTACGACCTGCTACTACTATGGCTGTAATTAGCGGAGCAAGTTCCCGGGTAATGGAAATGCCAATCATATCTACAATAAAAATATTGGCACCAAATTTCTCAAGCTGTACCGCACCTTGATAGGCGATAACCACGCCGATCAAAAAACTGGTTAAGGCGATAATAGGAATGGCACGAACGCCGGCCTCTTCAATATTCTTAACAATTGCGCCAAAGCGGATGCTGCGAGGGTGTTTTAATGAGTGCAGCAGATGTATAAAGTTTTCACCAATAAAAGCCAGAAATGCAGCTATGTCCACGGCAAATGCGACGGTACTTTTCCCTACGCTATTAAACGGTTTAAGGGCGCGAGAGGATAATGCAGGTTTGCCTTCGGAACCACCCTGTGCATACTTGCGCAACAGCTGGTACATCTTTTTATGTTCATACTTCGCCCCAATCATCTCAATGTTGCAATGATTTGATTTTAATAAATCGTAATAATGGATAAAAAGCATTACCCCTGCTGAATCGATATGCCCAAGCCCAGAAACATCCCACTGGATTGATACATTGTGGTTTGCTTTGGAAAACTGTTCCAGTGTCGCGCTGACATTTTGAAGTGCATCATTAGTCCAGTCGCCAAAACTACTTAGCATAATGATGCCATCGCTATTTTTAACGCACTGTATTTGGGCTTCTTGTGATTGGGTTATTCGCATCATATTAATATTGATGAGACTAATAATAAGGAGGGGAAGGTTATAAGCAGTGTACCGAGAAAAACTAAAAAAGTACCGTAGTTTTAAGTGTTTTATCTGATATTTTTAGATGATTTAAATTGTTTTGTTTGTGCGTAAGTACTATTGACATTCTTGCAGGATCAGATCATATCCCCACGGGTGTGGGGAACACTGATAGAGTAGGCGATCAGACCTTGCACCACCTGGTTGACCTGAGGCATAAAGTCTTACGCCTGCTTCACCTACCCAAACCAATAAAGTCCCAGATCTAGCTGCTAAACTAACCGCATGATGAGATATGCGTGTGCCAGGTTCTAACATGATGCAGGCTACACTGCCCACAGGAATATGGGTGCGAATGCCTTCTTTGTCTATCTCAACAAAAGCACCATCTTTAACATCAATCTGGCCTTTTTCAAGAAAGACCATTGAGACACGTTCTTTCATGGCAATGGGTTTTAGGGGAGGGAGCATTAGGAGTCCATTAGTAACAGGTTTTTAATGATACGTTTTATATCGCAATGGCTTGCTGTACTTTTTATTTGCTATGACATTTTGAATAGACAAATTCTGGATCAAGGTCAATGCCAGAATGCCATTCAACTGTATCAAAAGAGACGTGTACTTGCTTAAATGCACTTGGCTCTTTTAATTTTTTAAAAACGCCAGTATCTAAAAAAGGTTTCATATCTAAAACACCTGTTTCACCATTATCGAATTCAATGGTGAGCTCATAATTATTGCCAGCGGTTACATTTTTTACGGATGGGTACATGATGTTAACCTCTACTGTAGTAGTTTGATTTAAAAAGGTTCTTCACTATTCATCACTATCATCAATACGGGTAGTAATTTGCACTTTACATCTCTTGTCTGAATGTTTGTTATACCAATCTCAATAAATAATCACTGTAATAGTCGTCATTCCCGAAATCTTTAATCGGGAATCCATGCGAACACTATAGATTCCTGTTAAGAGCATGCAGGAATGAACGATTTCTCTTAGGCATATGGGTTTAAGTATAAATCTATTAGGATTGGTATTATACGGACTTTAGCATTAAATTAGAGATAATAAAGAATTACATTAACTGCCTACGCATCAAGGCAGTAGCAACATCTCTTCGCCCATCAATGACCATTACAATATAAACCGTAGCACCTTCAATACGATAAATAATTCGATAGATAGAGGATAATATCTGCCTGTATCGTGTGTTTCCAGTAATTGTTAATTCTTTAGGTATATTGCCGCGCTCTGGAAAGTCTTCCAAATTTTGTATGGTATTTTGTATGTTACGCAAAATATCAGATGCTACATCATCACTCACTTGTGTAAGGTAATATTCATTAATGGCATAAAGATCATTAAGAGCAGCCTGCGTAAGACTGACTTTATATTTCACTTAAGTTCTCGGTGTTTTCTTAATTTGGAAAAGGCCTCATCAACTGACACTACATTACCTTGCTCAATGTCTTTTTCGCTTTGTGCAATCATTTTTAACATGGCTAAAGTTTCTTGGGTTTGTTCGTATTCCTGTACTGACTGAACAATCATAGCGGCCTCCCCATTTTGAGTAATTAAATAGGGTGCGCCATTAGCTTTAAGATCTTCTGCCACTTTTGCTGCATTGGCTTTTAGGTAGCTGATGGGCTTTATTTTTTGTGAAAGCAGCATAATTGCCTCTGGTTATCAAACTTAATTAAGACTTAATTTGGTTTAAAGTATACTGTTTGAATCAATTGTGTGTCATTAAGTTTTTACGTTGTTGGCGTTCAACAACCTAATAATTGTTGCTGTACGATATGTTGAGTATTTGATATATCAATGTACTGCTGTACTTTTATACCCGATACAAAATTTTTATCGTAGCCTGCATTATTAGTATTTCTAAGCTGCCTGTGCGGCAGTGAACTCGATCATTACCTGATTGATCCTGCCATTTACTTTCTAAGCTGCCTGTGCGGCAGTGAACGGTAAATAATTGGATTTTTCCCGATAATAGCCTTTCTAAGCTGCCTGTGCGGCAGTGAACGACAACAAATTCAAGTTTTATCTGCTACTCGTTTTCTAAGCTGCCTGTGCGGCAGTGAACATTATAGAAAATTAAGACCTTTACAGTCTAAATTTCTAAGCTGCCTGTGCGGCAGTGAACATGTGGCAGTTGTCGGCAAAACAGGTCACGATTTTCTAAGCTGCCTGTGCGGCAGTGAACATTCAATAAATTATCAGCAGCAGTCCGATCTGTTTCTAAGCTGCCTGTGCGGCAGTGAACAAAAAATTAATTTCCTACCTCTCCTTTTTAACTTTCTAAGCTGCCTGTGCGGCAGTGAACCAAATAATCGTAAAAAATGCGCTTTAGTGATTTTTCTAAGCTGCCTGTGCGGCAGTGAACGTCATACATGTGAATCAGATATAGCTCCAGTTTTTCTAAGCTGCCTGTGCGGCAGTGAACTGTCGCAGTGATTACAGGAGGAGCCAACTAATTTTCTAAGCTGCCTGTGCGGCAGTGAACGGGTTTATTAATAATTTTCCCGATGGCATTAGTTTCTAAGCTGCCTGTGCGGCAGTGAACTTGATTTATATTACTGGTCTTTTTTTGTTGGTTTTCTAAGCTGCCTGTGCGGCAGTGAACCCACCAACAGTTACAGTAATATCTGTATCCTTTTTCTAAGCTGCCTGTGCGGCAGTGAACCTTTTACACTGGATATATCGACAACACTTAAATTTCTAAGCTACCTGTGCGGCAGTGAACCTCCTCAACCGCTTTTTGTTGCTTTATTCCCATTTCTAAGCTGCCTGTGCGGCAGTGAACGGGATAAAGCAGGGTTACTCCAGTCTACCTTTTTTCTAAGCTGCCTGTGCGGCAGTGAACCACCCTGAATAGCCTGAATAACGGCTGTCTTATTTCTAAGCTGCCTGTGCGGCAGTGAACTCTTACCGGGCTATGAGGTTAATGGTAAAGGTTTTCTAAGCTGCCTGTGCGGCAGTGAACATTGCCATTATCATTCACCTGTTTAGTTTTTTTTTCTAAGCTGCCTGTGCGGCAGTGAACTTATTAATTCCGCTACTCGTGGCAGTGTTGATTTTCTAAGCTGCCTGTGCGGCAGTGAACTAGCTGCAGTAACATCAATTACAGCATTAGCATTTCTAAGCTGCCTGTGCGGCAGTGAACAAATCAGCATGAAGTTTTAGGCATTTGTGTATTTTCTAAGCTGCCTGTGCGGCAGTGAACTCTTTATAAATACTCATTTTCTTACATCCTTATTTTCTAAGCTGCCTGTGCGGCAGTGAACCTCCACTCTCACCCGATCCACCCCCAATTGTATTTCTAAGCTGCCTGTGCGGCAGTGAACATGTAGAATAAGAAGTTTGACCAGGCTTAGGATTTCTAAGCTGCCTGTGCGGCAGTGAACGCTCAATAGCTGAATAACTTTTACCATGCCTTGTTTCTAAGCTGCCTGTGCGGCAGTGAACTTGACCCTGACTTAGTATGTCGAAGTTCTACTTTCTAAGCTGCCTGTGCGGCAGTGAACAGTATTATAAAGCACAAAAAAACAGTTACAACAAAAGCTTAGCTATAAAATATTGGTTTTACCCTTTATTTTTAGCTTTATTGTAACTGTCTGATTTTTATGTATTGTTAAAGAGATGTAAAAATAAAGGTAGATTTATATCATCATAAAAACCACGGTATATTTCCGCCCTTACTTAGGCCATAACAATTAAAGTCACTTTGTTGTGATGATTCGGTAATGACACAATCAATAAACAATTTAAATTGCTCATTTTTAGTTAAACTTTTTATATTAATAAAGGGAAGTTTAGATTCTTTATCTGTAAATCCCTCAAAATATTCTAAGGCTTTCTCTAGTGTTTCTGTTTTTCGCTTTGCTCGTCTTTTTGCCAGTCTATGAGCATTAGTATCAAACTGTTTACGACTAAAACACGCATACTGGCTAACCGCTAAAGGTACTTCTTTTATACTGGTAATATGCGAGTAATCGGTTAATCGATTTAACCATTTCCCCGTATCCAATTGTTGCAATTGTGTTTTATCCTCGGCAAGCAGCCGCAACTTATCACCCAATGGAAATGTTTTATCACCATATTTTGGAAAAGAAACCGCAATAGCCGATTGGTTTTCAGAGATTTTATTTTCAACTAAGCCAAGATGGATTTGTTGGTAAACTTTTTGCCAGAGAAAACCTAAGTTGGCTTCTGCATCGGCCAATAGGGTTATGTCGAGATAATATTTCATCATCACTTGGTACTCTCTCCAAATACGCCCCCGCGTACTAAAACAGCCATAACAAAGTGCTCATCTTCTTTATTATCTAATGGTTCAGCGCGGGCAAATTTATCAAAGAGTGTGTAAAAATTAGCTTTCTTGTCTTTACGATAAGCCACACCAAGATTTGTCACTGAGCCATAGGTTTCAATGGCAATTGCCCGTTGATTATTTTCAATATAATCTGGATACCATGTATCAATGGTGCGTAAGGCATTGCCAATTTTTTGAGAGTGCATGGCAGCTTGGTTATTGACCTGATAAAGAATCTTACTTTTTTTCTCTTTGATGTTACTTTTATCTAAAACCATTTCTTCACTAGGATAAACATCTTGTGCCTTTCCTACTTTGGCAAAAGCGGTAATGTCTAAAAGTAAATACTCAGAATCACCTGATAAGGTATGGGCGATTTTTTCAGAGAGTTCATTGATTTTTTGACTGTTACTCTCAAAATTATTTATTTCAACCTTGTCATTTTTATCAAAAGTCCAGCTTGTATTTTCATCTCCCATTACTTTGACTTGCACTTCCAGCTTTTCAACACCCACACGGTTTCGCCATAAAAAACGTGCATTAGCAATGTTGATTGCGTAGCGTTTTGCTAATTCGGTAAATTTTTCATCTTGAATATAGTGCTTAACCACTTCAATATAACTGTCATTAAATAGTTTATTGTCGCAGGCTGATGGGTATTCAACCCCACTCAACACTTTCAGTGTGAAATTTAATTTTAAGGTGTCTTGATCCGCTTCAAGCGCACAATTATCTACTTTTTGTAAATTTGCTTTTTTAGTTTCCTCATCCGCATCTTGTGTGGTTTTTAATCTATTTGAAATTACACCGCGCACTGATTTTTCTATAAGCTTTAATGATTTTACGCTTTCATTACGATTTTCCCAAGTCGTTCCATACATAAAGCCATCGGAAGGCACTAATTTTTTCTCAAAGGCTAGAACGGAAGGGGTATTCTCTTTTGATTTTTTCATATTACTGCTCCTGTGGCTTAATAAAAAGTTGGTTTTGTTGACATAAATAAAGGTCGTTTTCTAAATCGGCGTAATGCCATAGTATGTTGTCTAGGTTATCTATGCGAAATGGCATCATAAATTCCCCTAAACTGACCACACTTTCAGCAAATCGGTGTTGACTACTACTATCTCTTTGGCTGTGCGTTATATCATCTGCAATATCAGTAATCCCTTGAAAACCAATAGCAATAGGGACTAGCCACCCTTGTTGTTGGCGAGATTGTGTCCATTCAATATTGTCTTTTTCTTCTGTTTCACCTTTAGTTTTTTGGCAAATCGAATTGATTTTTAAATAGTTAAGCAAGGCATCTAAACCATCTAACCCTTGCTGCATAGATTCCTGTACTAAATCACGGCGATCAATAAGACAAAACCCAGGCATTAATTGAGCCATTAAGTTTTTTGTATCGGCATGACCTTTTATTTTTTTTAAGTAGGGCGAGGAAAAGTCCAACACATCCCCTGATGCGATTTTTATGCAGTGCAATAATGAGGGCAATAACCCCAGCATATCTTCTGCTTCTTCTTGGTCTATTTCTGAATATTCAATCACTAAAGAAACCGTTAAATGACAACGGGCTTCTTCAATCGTTGAGGGGCGTTTGCCATCTTTTTTAAGTGGATTACTGGTTGAAATAATAGAGTGATTAAAATCACCTGTGCCTTTATAGGTGTGCAAGTTAAATTCATGATTGATGACAGCAACACTGTTAAATTTTAGCTCTTCAAAATCACTGCTTTTATTATTTAACTTGCGCTGTATGGCATGAACAGCACCGAGCCATGCGGTCATTGCAGGAAAACCAATGGTATAAGGGCTGGAGAGTGCATTGGCATTTTGAATTTTAATCCGTGGAATAACTATGATGCGTTTCATTGCAATGCCTCCTGCACTTCATCAATAATTGTTTCTATATAGGGTTTATGGTCGTCCCCTAGTCGTGTAAAACCTGTTTCAATATTCGTTTTATTGTTATAACTATCAACTAGCCAACGAGATAAGTCTGTTTTAATTAAATCAAAATCCAGTGTGTCTCTTTTATCGTGTTGTGCCTGATCTAGCCATGTTTTTTGATAGGCTTTTAGCCCGTTATAGCTGTCTGATTCAGACCATCCGCCATCAATAGAACGAACCTGCCATATTTTTTCGATGACTTGATAAATAATATGTTTTATCCAGTAACGCCGCTTATTTTTAATGTGCATGGTGTCTTTATCGCTAAAAAGCCGATGTAATTTTTTAAAATCATCTTGAAAAGGCTTTAGATATAAGGTGTCGGAAAAAAAGTTTATTTTAGGTGGTTGAATAAACCTATTTTTTAATGTGGGTGGTATAGAGGGAAGTAGGTAAAAATCGCCCCCGTGTTTATTATTTAAGACACTAATATTTTGTTTATTCGCTCCCCCAAAGCCTATTTTTGTGAGGTTATAAATATCTGAAATAGGGGTTTCATTATATTTATTTTCTTTTTTGTCTTTCCTTGCTAATTTTGCACGTTCGCTAAATTGCATTTCAGTGATTCGTAATCTTAACTCACTCATTAAGGGAGATGGATAAAGAATGGATAGCAAGTGATAATCCTCTTTTACAGGAAAATAGACTTGCTTGATGGCTTCGCTGGTTTTTAGTGTCTTTTCCTTGTTAACCATGAGTAAGAGTTGAGCGCGAATATGCTTAAAATCCTCTCCTTTGATATTGAGTGAAGAAAATATTTCTTTAACATTCTCCCTTGCCGCATCATCGGAGCGTTGCAAATGTTCTAGTATCATTTCTCCATCAGACATATAAGTGATTAAAAACTCATACACATAAATTAAGTCTTTTGTATGATCAATCGCTCCCGAATTACTAAATATATCAAGCCCAGAACCTATCACATTGCCTGTTCTTAATAAGCCATCAGCTTTTTGGCTGGGGGTAGCAATTAAGCCGTTTAGTTTAATGCTTGGATTACTAAATTTTGGAATGTGGCTTGTGAAATTTAGGTTACTAATGGTCTTTTTTTCAGATATATTTTTAATGATGCTGGTTAATCCTGATACTAAAAACAACTCACTTGCTTTCAGTATTAAGCTTTCTTTCTTTTTGTCTGACATGGCTGGTTTAATTTCTTTTTTAAGCCACTCGTCTTTTTGTGTGCTTAAAAAATGCTGCACGATTGGGTCTATCATGTTTTGCTCCTAAAAAAGCCTCTGTTCCGAGTCATAATACGTTATTTTAAAACCTATGTAATATTATTTTGTTAAATTGCTAAAAAACACATGGTATGATATTTTTACTACTGAAAAAGTAGCTTAGAAATATGTCATATTGTTTTGATTGTTCACTGCCGCACAGGCAGCTTATTTCCTACTTAAACCTAATTGGTTTGAGTAGGAAAATTCTAAGTTATTGCTATTATCACCATAGCTTGGCAAATTAATTTCTCCATAAATTAACGCTAATTTTGTTAAATCCTCTCCTTGATTCAAAGCTAATAATAATTGCTCATAGTCACGGTATAGCCATAAGCGCTCTAACTCTTTATCTGATAAAGAGTAATGTTTAATATCAGAGTCATTGGGCACAATCTCTCCTTGATCATCCTTTTCAGCAAATCGCCATTTATCATCAAATTGCTCGTGGGGGACTAAGTATCTGATCGCTTGGGGGCTACTGTTACGAAATCGAATATATTCTTGGGGTAAGCCTGTTAGCCACCAGTCACTTGATAGCCATCCTTGCAGGGTTTCGGGGCCTATTGCTTCAGGCTTATTTAACAAATTTTCAATACAATGATGCTCTAAATCAACCAAGTTATCATGGGGTTGTAGCTGATCTATTCGGCTAATACGCGGTTGTGAGTCGAGTCTTTCTGCAATCTTTTCAACCGCTATTAATTTAGCTAAGTCATGGGAATTGAGGTGAAAGTCTTCATTTTCATAGCCTGGGTAACAAAAAGCCGTTTTTTTATTTTTTAAGCCTCTTAAATTATGCTGCAATAAGGCAACATTGGCCTGTTTAATAACTTTATCGCGATGCCTTAATACTCTACCTGCTAATTGTATTAATGAACGGTAAGAGGATGGCTCTACCACCGCCCAATCAAAATCATGGTCGCGTCCTACTTCTTCTACAGGCGTTGCAATCACTATAAAAATAACATGGGGCGTGGTTATTTTTCTTAAGTGTTCTTTAATAAGGGACTGATTAAAAACAGCTTGTTCATCGCCTTTACGTTTTAATACAGCATCCAAATGTTTTTCTTGCTCATTACGCATAATTAATAATTGAGCTGAGTGATATGCCATCACTCTAATCTCTATCTCTTCGGGTAAATTAGCATTCATTAAAAAATGGGTTAAATCGATACACGGCTTAATATTAGCTAATCGCACCACGCCAAAACTGACTTTTTTCTCTGTTTTGTTATCAACAATATGATGCTCTTGGTGTTTTTCTAAAATAGATTCAAAAATAGCTGTATGGAAAATTTCTTCCGCTGTTTTTTCATTGTGTGGCTCACAAGAAGCTATATTTGCCTTACGTTTTGGCTCTAGCTGTTGTAAGTTTTTTAAGCGTTTAACTATAAATTTATCGTGATTTTTCTTGTAGTCGTCCGCATTACTGCAACTTATAACTGTTGAGTTAAATTCATCAACCCATGCACAACCGATTTTATTTAATTTACCGCGCATTTTGGCAAAGATAGACCATCCTGCTTGATAGGCGTTGAAATAGCCTTGTGCCAAATCAGGCGGAATGGTTGCTGATGAAATCATTACCTTTCTGCCTAACATCCCTGCTAAATGAATTAAGCGTCCAATAGCGATTAAGTCTGTCCCATCAAAATCATCAATTTCGTCGATAACTAAATCAGATGACATTAAGCGCAATGAGGGCAAAATATAACGTCCACCTCGTTTAGTTTCTGTCGCTGCCATTAAATGATCAATCGTACAACTCAGTACAGGGGCATAAAGAAACTTCCTGTCTTTTTCATTTTTTAAAACGGTTTTTAAATCCCCATCAGGAATTGACGTTTCAAAATAGAGTTCGTTATCTAATAAACATTCCTCTGATTCAGAACCCGATATTGAAACGATCTCTTGTTTTTCTTGCTGGTTTTTATGATGTAAGCTTAATACGGCTTTAGAACCAATTAATACCGCTAACTCATCGTTTTTTAAACCAATCCGCTGGCTGTACTCATCACCTGTTTGTAAAGTCAGGGTTCTTAATCCTAAGGCTAAAATAAAACGCAGACTGTCCATTTGTGGTGATAATGCACGTATCACTTTTGCATTAGCAAAGGTTTTTCCTGTTCCTGTGGATGCCATATTAACGGCAAAAAAACCAAACTTCTTATGGTTAATCTTTTCTTCTGACTCTCGCCATTTTTTTATTTCACGTACTGCTTTATCTTGCCATTCAAAACCTTTAGGGCTTGGTTTTTTGAGTTGATTAATATCAAAAGCACTGGGAAGCTCATCTTTATTCGCTTCAAATAAAGGCAATAACTGTACATTTCGTACAGCTTGCCCCATTACACCCACTAAATGTTCATCTAAGGTCTGTTTAAGTTTTGTTTTTTTACTTTTTGGGTCTTTATAAGTATTCGCATATAAGGCTAATTCTCTGTTTTTAACGCGAGCTTTATCTTGAAAATCTAGGGAAGAGTAATAATGGTCGCCTAGCATCATTGCTAAACGTGCATAACTTAATACCGCTCTTAAAATCCCCTGTTCTTCCGTTTCTAATAGCCTTGGCAAGCTTTCTTTTAATTTCTTTGCATAGCGTTTTGATTCTTTGAGCCAGTATTTTGACTGATTAGGTAAGCCTTTTGAATAATCAAAACAGCGAGGTAAATGCTTTTTGAACAACTCTTCATCTCTATTGTTTTCATAACCCCATTTTTGACTAATCTTCTGTAATGTTTTTTGTAATGAGGTTGACTTTTCTCCCTCCCAGTCGCCTTTATTATCGAGCGGTAATCGATGATGCGAAACAATTAACCAAGCAACCGCACTCGCAGCAAGCGGCAAATCTTTCATCGGTTTCTTAACCGTATAATTTTCTGCCACTTTTTTTGTTAATGCCTTAGTATCAAAATCGCCATTAATTAAGCGTTCAATCCATGGATCATCAGTTATTTCACCTGCAACGAACGCATTTAAAAATAATAATGAAACCCATTCATGCCTTAATGGATCACCTTTAGGTAATGCTTCTTTACCTACTAAACGTGCTTGAAAAAAATCAGAAGATTTTCCCCAATCATGAAAAAGTGCAGCAATGGCGGTTAAGCTTTTAATTAAAGGGAGGTAAGACCAATCATTTTCCCACTGATTATTGATAATATTTTTTTGTGTCCAATTCACAGGCACAAACCCTTCCTTATTAAATTTATCTCGCTTACCGACAATCCAAACCAGTTCACTCCGACTACGACTCCTAATCCAATGACAAGAAACCGCGGTATTTTTGCTGGCTGTTTTTCTGAGTAGTTTTTTAACCGCTTGTAAGCCGTCTTCGGTAATGATGGTTTGCCATGTGTTTGTGCCGATTCGGTTGGCAAAGGCATCAAGTACACGTCTTGTACGGTTGAGGGCTTTGTGTGCGCATTGGGATACAAATGTGACCATCATAGGTCTTTACCTTCTTGGCTGGCTTGTTTGACCGCTTCAAACATAAAATCCAGGGCTTTGTGTTGGGTAAAGTTTTGTAGGCATTGTTGTCTAAATTCTTGTTCGGTGGCTTGTTCTTTGGCACAGATAAATGCCCACGGCAGTATCAGCGTGTCTTTAATTAAATCGGCGACATCAAATACTAACGCGCCACGTCGGGTTTTTCCGTGCATTACAGCAAAACCATGCGGTATGCCTAATACCCAAAGGGTGGTGGCGGCGAGTCCGTAAGCTAAGTAGAGACCTTTGCACGAACCATTTAGCATAATTTGGTAAAATAAGAGTATATCAAATGATTTATCAAGAA
>WTAG01000409.1 GCA_013139755.1 Methylomarinum sp.
ATCGATAAGCCTTGATTAATCTTTTTTAAGGCCTCAACTGATTTTATAATATTCTGTTGATTGGAAGGCGATGCGGAAAATACTGAAGCGCTCAGTAATAGCATTAAAAAAAACACAGAAACTTTCATAATTTTAAAACCAGTTAGGATTGATTCAGACAAGAATCAGGTCTATTTAGAAAAACAAATATTATCAATCAAACGAGGTTTGCCTAATTTTGCTGCCGCAAGTATCACCAACTCGCGATCATTATTGCTTGCAGGCTGTAAATCATCACTTCGACAAATTGAAAAATAATCCACATCAAAGCCCACTTCTGTTAAAAACAGCTGCTGTTGCTGTTCAATATCCAATATATTTAACTGGCTTTGCAACACTTTCTCACGAGCCTGACATAAGGATTGATAAAGCTTAGGAGCAATTAGGCGCTGTTGTTGAGACAAATAGCCATTACGTGAACTCATAGCCAATCCATCACTCTCTCTTTCAGTGGCAACAGCAATGACCTCAACAGGGATATTAAGATCTCGAACCATTCGCCTAATAATACTTAACTGTTGAAAATCCTTTTCTCCAAAGCAGGCAACATCAGGCTGTACCATATTAAATAATTTACTCACCACTGTTGCAACGCCGTCAAAATGCCCAGGTCGACTAGCACCACAATGATTTACCGATAAGTCTGCCACTGACACCACGGTGCTGGCATTATCCGGATACATCTCAGCCACTTCAGGCAGGAATAACACATCTGTACAAGCAACTTGTAATTTCCGGGCATCTTCCGACTCTGTTCGAGGGTAACTTTCAAAGTCCTCCCCCTCGCCAAATTGCTTTGGATTAACAAAAATACTAACAACAACTTTATCTGCTTTTTTTCCAGCTTCAGTGACTAACTTAATATGCCCTGCATGCAAGTTCCCCATAGTTGGCACAAAAGCAATACTTTGTCCTTGTTGTCGCCATTGCTTAATAATTTTTCTGAGTGATTCAATTGATGTAACTTTTTGCATTTAATAACTGTGTTCTAAAGCAGGAAATTCAGCCCGTTTAACCGCAAGCTGAAATTGAGTAATGGCATCTTTTATATCAGTCGCCGTTATCATAAAATTTTTAACAAACTTGGGACGTTTACCTAGACTAATCCCTAACATATCGTACAGAACCAACACTTGCCCATCACATGCTACGCCTGCACCTATACCAATCACAGGAATACTTAATTCGGTAGTTATTTTTGCTGCTAAAGCTGCAGGAACACACTCTAAAATCAGCAAACTTGCTCCAGCCTGCTCAAGCTTCCTGGCATTTTCAAGCATTTGTTCTGCATCTTTAGCGCTCTTACCTTGAACCTTGTAACGTCCCAACTGATTAATAGACTGGGGTAACAAACCCAAATGCCCACAAACAGGCACACCAAAATCAACTAAGCGTTTAATTACTTCAACATGCGTCCCTTCTAACTTGACCATCTGCGCACCCGCAAGCTGCATCAATTTAGCGGCATTTTCCAGCGCCATTTCAACCGTGGCATAGCTCAAAAAAGGTAAATCTGCTATTACAAAAGACCGCTGCCTTGCTCTCACCACACTTTGCGTGTGATAAACCATTTCATCAACAGATACCGGAACGGTACTTGTTTTACCTTGGATAACCATCCCAAGGGAATCACCCACCAAGATAATATCAATTCCCGCCTGATCGATTAATTGACTAAAACTCGCATCATAAGCCGTTAAACAGCTTATTTTCTCACCCGCCTGTTTCATCGCTTCTAAATCAAGAATAGAAACCGCCTGAGCAGATGATGCCGCATATAAAACCATTAAGCTATTTTCTCCAAACCATTTAAAGGGCACTGAGCAACTAACTGCTTAAGCACACCTTTCCCTGGAATAACCAAATCATCTGGTGCTATTTCTTGTAATGGATACAAAACAAATTCTCGCTCAGCAAGCCCTACATGAGGCACAATTAAATCAGGGTGTGCAATTTGCTGATCAGCATAGAGCAACAGATCAAGATCTAAAGTCCTAGCACCCCAGCGCTCAGCTTTTCTAACGCGACCAAAATCATGTTCAATTTTCTGCAGTACGCTTAATAGATCAAGTGCATCCAAATCCGTACTTATATGCATAACCGCATTCACATAATCCGGCTGATCCTGAGGCCCCATAGGTAGACTTGCATATAAACTAGAAAAAGCAACTTCCGTGATATGCAGTTGTTTGGCAATAGCAGAACGCGCCAGCCTAATTTGCTCTGCAGGATTATCTAGGTTACTTCCCAACCCAATATAAGCTTCAATCATTTGTACTTTTATAGTTATTATTTTTTGTCCGCGACCCACCCTTTCTTTTATTTTTTCCCATAGATCGAGGTCGGGTCATTTTTTTTTGTTCAGCCTCATCAGCAACTTGAAATCGAGTCCACCAATCTGCTAATTCCTGCTCTGCACCGCCAGTTTCAGCACGTAACAATAAGAAGTCATAAGCCGCTCTAAAACGAGGATGAGCCAACAGGCGATAAGGTCTTCCTCCGGTTTGCTTAGTGAATCGTAATTGCAGCAGCCAAACTTCTCGCATTGATTGAGTCACACGTTTTGGAATGGAGATACTTTTTACCTGCTTGGATAAAACCTCACTTGCTGCATGCTGGAAAGCAAAGCTCTCTTCCTCTCCTTGCTGCATTTTTTCGACCGCCAAACTTTGTACCGACTCCCATAAGAAAGCAGATAACAAAAAATAAGGGGTAATCGTTTTACCCTCAGCAATCCGTCTATCTGAATTTTCTAAAGCCTTTGCAATAAAAACA
>WTAG01000164.1 GCA_013139755.1 Methylomarinum sp.
CAATTGTTTTTAATGATACGGCTTCAATATGTTTAGCATCTTGCTGTAATACTTTTTCTATAATTTCCAAAGCTTCATCAATCTTCTCTTGCCTGAGAAATATCGATGCTTTTAAAGAAAGCGCATCAAGTTGATCCGGCGTCTTTGCCAAAATAACATTAACTTCTTCTAATGATTTATCTGTATCATTAAACAGAAAATGGACTTTACCTAACTTTAACCGGGACTTCTCACTTTCGGGATCTAATCGAACTGATTCAAGCAGGTTTTCTCGCATTGCTTTGAATTTCTTAGATTTTTCATTAACCAGAGCCATATAATAATAGGCTTCTGCAACTTTCGGATCTTCTTGAATAGCATTTTTAATCTCTAACTCAGATTCCTTATACTGTTCTTTCTCAAAAAGTACTATCCCTTTCTTTAAATACTCTCCCTTACTAACTTCCTCGTTAGTACAAGCAACAATCGCAAGACAAAATATAACTAGCAATTTAATTCTTAAAAATTTTTTATACATAATTATTATTCACATTTTAAAAAAGGAATTCTAAAAACCAAAATTCTTTACTATCTGGATAAAGAGATAATTTTTAACTGCACACTTATTTCAATTCACCGCTATTTTAGAGCGATACCTTTAGCACAAATATATACCCATCAATTCTAAAACTAGCCATTACCTAACACTAAGCATCTATACACCACTAATTATAGTGTATCATTTCTATCTTCCATAGAATTTTATTAAGTAAAATAGTCTACAATGCAAACTAGGCATGGCGAAAACTCGATCATAAATTTCAAAAAGACCATGCTATAAATTGCCTCATCATAATTTAATCTACCATCAATAAACACACATCATCTCTAATAACATGAATACAGATAAAGCAGTTTTGGTTACGGGTGGCGCAGGTTACATTGGTAGTCACGCCTGCGTGGAATTACTACAATCTGGCTACAATGTCATCGTTGTTGACAACCTATCAAACAGTAAAGTTGAATCACTTAACAGAGTCAAAAAAATAACGGGAAAATCTTTAGTTTTTTACCCGATTGATATTCGTGATAAAAAAGCTTTATCTGAAGTCTTTAACAAACATACTATTTCAGCAGTTATGCATTTTGCTGGCTTAAAAGCAGTTGGTGAATCCTGCGAACAACCTTTAAAATATTATCAAAACAATGTTTATGGCTCGCTAATACTTACCGAGGTCATGACAGAAGCCAAAGTTAAGACTTTAATTTTTAGTTCCTCTGCCACAGTTTATGGTGAACCAGATACTGTGCAATACTCAGAAGACTTACCTGTTTTTGGTGCGACCAACCCTTACGGCAAATCAAAAGCAATGATTGAAGGAATTTTAGAGGATTTATCGACGGCAGATCAGCTTGCTAAAGCCGAAACACCCTGGAAAATTATTTTATTGCGTTATTTCAATCCCATAGGCGCTCATAAAAGCGGGCTTATTGGTGAAGACCCCAATGGTATTCCTAATAACTTAATTCCTTATGTATCCCAAGTTGCTGTTGGTAAATTAAATCAACTTTCTATTTTTGGTAATGATTACCCCACTCACGATGGTACAGGGGTAAGAGATTATATTCACGTTGTCGATCTGGTAAAAGGGCATATTAAGGCATTACAGGCTTTGGAATCTAGCACCTTTGATGATGGCGACTGTAAAGCCTATAATTTAGGTGCTGGACGAGGTTATAGTGTACTTGAGATTATCCAGGCTTTTGAAACAATCACTCATAAAAAAATAAATTATACATTTGCAGCTCGACGTGCAGGAGATGTTGCAGAGAATTCTGCTAACCCGGCCCTTGCATTAAAAGAACTCGGCTGGCAAACTGAAAGAAACCTGCATGACATGGTGACAGACACTTGGCATTGGCAGACTATAAACCCCCATGGTTACAACGAATAAACCGACTCAAAAGGAATTTCAATGACTCAAAAAATCACCAAGGCTGTTTTTCCTGTTGCTGGCTTAGGCACCCGCTTTCTTCCTGCGACTAAAGCCAGTCCCAAGGAAATGTTACCCATTGTTGATAAGCCTTTAATTCAATATGCGGTTGAAGAAGCTGTCGCAGCGGGTATTGATACCATGATTTTTGTGACAGGTCGTAATAAAATGGCCATCCCCAATCATTTTGATAAAGCTTACGAACTAGAATGTGAGCTTGAAGCCAAAGGCAAACAAGAAACATTGGATATCATTCAAAACATTATTCCACCTCATGTTTCTTGTGTTTTCATCAGACAATCTGAAGCATTAGGTTTAGGACATGCAGTACATTGCGCTAAACCCGTTGTGGGTAATGAGCCTTTTGCCGTAATTCTTGCAGATGACTTGATTCAAGATACAGATCGTGGCTGTATGGCTCAAATGGTCAAACTTTTTAATGAAAAAAATTGTTCTATTCTTGGTGTTGAGCGAGTTGATCCATCAGAAACAGACAAATATGGCGTAGTTAAAACCAGCGAACAATCAGGGCCTTCCGCTAAAATTGATATTATTGTCGAAAAACCAAAACCTGAAGTAGCTCCTTCCAACCTTGCTGTTGTTGGTCGCTACATATTAACCCCAGCCATTTTCAAGAAAATAGAAAATACAGGGAAAGGTGCTGGAGGTGAGATTCAACTAACTGATGCTATTGCAGATTTACTACAGGATGAAACAGCTTTAGCTTATGAATTTGAAGGCATCAGATATGATTGCGGCTCTAAGCTTGGTTTCTTAATTGCTACTGTTGAACACGGCTTACTACACAAAGAGCTAAAGGACGACTTTTTGGACTATTTAAAAGACTTAGCCGCAAAAAATACAAACTAACGCTAAATATTAATAATTCAGTCACCGGTTGAGCACACTTCACTCTGCTCAACCAATTCAATCAGATTACCTATGAAGCACCCTATTGTTATTATTGGTATTGGCGAACTAGCCGGTGTTTTTGCACGCGGATTTCTTCGCTGTGGCTACCCAGTTTATCCAATTACCCGAAAGATGGATTTGCTAAAAGAGTGCGAGAAAATCCCATCACCAGAACTTATACTCATCACCGTACAAGAAAATGAACTCAAAGCCATTTTAGAAAAATTACCACCGACATGGCACCAAAAAATCAGCTTAGTACAAAATGAATTATTGCCCCGTGACTGGGAAAGACATCAATTAAAAAACCCGACAGTTACTGTCGTTTGGTTTGAAAAGAAACCGAACCTAGAACTGACTAATATTCTCTACTCACCCAGTTATGGACCTAATGCCTCGCTAATAGCTAATGCCTTACAAGCCCTAAAGATTCCAGCTCCTATTTTAAAAAATAAAGATGAACTATTGTATGAATTAGTTCGCAAAGCACTTTATATACTGACCGTTAATATCGCAGGGTTATTAAATAACTGTACAGTCGGAGAATTATGGTTAAAGCATCAAGATTTGGCCAAAGAAATAGCACTGGAAATTCTTTGCGTTCAAGAGTTTTTGACTGCCAAAAAACTCCCTCAAGAAAAACTGATAAATGGTCTTGCCGAAGGTATTAACGATTGTCCTGATAGACATTGCTTGGGACGAAGTGCATTAGCACGCCTAGAACGCACATTAAACTATGCTAAAGAAGCTAATATAAACACACCTAAACTAATAGAAATATATCGATTTCACAAATCAATAAAACATTGATGACTAATATTTAGCTATTAGCGCTCCAGAATATCCAGCCCAGCCTCATCAGAAGCAATTCTTGGCCCAACAGATTCACCTACTTTCAATCCAGTAAAATCAAATAATTGAGTATCTGCCATTTGTGATGGTGAAATATTCTGAAGACTTGAAAATATAGTTTCTAAGCGCCCAGGAAATTGTTTATCCCAGCCTGTTAACATTTCCTTCATAGCTTGCCGTTGTAAATTTTCTTGAGAGCCACACAAGTTACAAGGAATAATAGGAAAATCTTTAATTTCCGCATACCGACTAATATCTTTTTCCTTACAATAAGCTAAGGGTCTGATCACAATATTTTGCTTATCATCACTTAATAATTTAGGTGGCATTGCCTTTAACTTACCCGCAAAGAACATATTAAGAAAATAAGTTTCTAAAATATCATCTCGATGATGTCCTAAAGCAATTTTGGTGATTTTATGCGCTTTGGCAAAACCATACAAAGTGCCTCGTCTTAATCGAGAACATAAACTACAAGTTGTTTTTCCCTCAGGAATCACCCGCTTTACAATACTATAGGTATCATGCTCAATAATATGATATGGAACGCCTATTGACTCTAAATATTCAGGTAAAATATGTTCAGGAAAACCCGGCTGTTTTTGATCCAAATTAACCGCAATAATTTCAAAATCAATCGGTGCCGTTTTCTGTAAATGCATCAGAATATCTAGCATGGCAAAGGAATCTTTACCACCTGACAGGCAAACCATCACCTTATCACCCGCTTCAATCATATTATAATCGGCTATAGCCTGACCAACATATCTTCGTAGGCGTTTGTGTAACTTGTTAAATTCTATTTTGGACTTTTTTGCGGGGTCTGACATTAATGTGGGATATATAGAAAGTTAGCTTTTAGAGATATAATTCTCACACAAAGGCACAGAGACACAAGGAAGAGCGCTTATTTTCTCTTCTTTGTATCTCTGTGCCTTTATGTGGATATGCTTCTGCTTGTACAGAATGAATTTACAACTTAATCGCTATACCGTTGGAAAATCAATGTTGCGTTTGTACCACCAAAACCAAAACTATTCGACATAATGGTATTTAATGTCACATTATCTTGGCGTTTTCTGACAATAGGAATGCCTTCTGCGCCTGGATCAAGCTGTTTAATATTTGCTGATTCACTCAGGAAGTTATGTTCCATCATTAGCAATGAATAAATCGACTCATTAACCCCTGCCGCACCTAATGCATGACCAGTTAATGATTTAGTCGAACTCACCGCAGGCACATTATCATTACCAAACACAGTACGTAAAGCTTCAAGCTCACGGGTATCACCAACTGGCGTACTAGTTCCATGTGCATTGATATAATCAATATCACCTGTTACTGTCGCCATCGCTTGTTGCATACAACGAACAGCGCCTTCGCCTGATGGTTGAACCATGTCATAACCATCTGAAGTTGCACCATAACCTACTAACTCAGCAAGAATATTAGCGCCACGGGCTTTTGCGTGTTCTAATTCTTCAATCACTAAAACACCACCACCACCTGCAATAACAAAACCGTCACGGGTTTCATCATAAGGTCTTGATGCAGTTTCTGGGGCGTCATTATATTTTGAAGATAAGGCACCCATTGCATCAAATAATACCGACATAGACCAATGTAATTCTTCTCCACCGCCAGCAAACACAACATCTTGTTTACCTAACTGAATTAATTCCATGGCATGGCCTATACAATGCGCACTGGTTGCACAGGCAGAACTAATTGAGTAGTTAACACCTTTAATCTTAAAGGGTGTCGCTAAACATGCCGTATTGGTACTGGACATGGTTCTAGGCACCATATATGGTCCAACACGCTTCACGCCTTTTTCTCTTAAAATATCGGCTGCTGCAACCAGGTTAGACGTTGAAGGCCCCCCCGATCCCATCACTAGCCCGGTACGAAAATTAGATACTTCATCTTCTGTTAAGCCTGAGTGTTCAATCGCTTGTTGCATTGCAACATAATTGTATGCCGCACCATCACCCATAAAACGCTTCACTTTACGATCAATAAAGTCATCAAGATCAATATCTACAGAACCATGAATATGACTTCTAAAGCCCATTTCTTCATATACATCAGCATGAACAATACCAGACTTACCCTGCTTTAAAGACTCTACAACTTCGTCTTTATTATTTCCAATACTAGAAACAATACCTAAACCTGTTACAACGACTCTTTTCATTACTTAACCTTTAAAAATCTTTAGTAGATGTAAATAACCCAACTCTTAAATCTTTTGCTTCATAAATGACTTTGCCATCAACTTCCATCGTGGCATCACCAATACCCATCACTAACTTACGCATAATGACGCGCTTAAGATCTATTTTATAAGTTACTTTCTTTGCTGTAGGCAATACCTGTCCAGTAAATTTAACTTCACCACACCCTAATGCGCGACCTTTACCAGGGCCACCCGCCCAACACAAATAAAAACCAATTAATTGCCACATTGCATCAAGCCCTAAACACCCAGGCATCACCGGATCGCCTTGAAAATGACAATCAAAAAACCATAAATCTGGCGTTATATCAAGCTCAGCAATAATTTCACCTTTACCAAATTTGCCACCTTCATCTGATATATGGCTTATACGATCCATCATTAACATATTTGGAAGTGGCAACTGCGCGTTTTCAGGGCCATATAGCTCCCCTCTTCCAGACTTTAATAATTCTTCGCGCGTAAAGCTATGCTGTTTTTCCATTGAGTCAATACCTAACTTAATTTTTATTATAATAACGAGCCATTATACATCGCACATTCTCTCTACGGAAACTTTTGTATCAACAATTACAAGGAGTTTTCCTAAGAATAGAGAAGCAATTGCGAAAAAAGCTAATTAGGCACCACGTCTAACATAAAATCCTTCATAGACAATATATTCTGTTTCAACTGTTTTTGATAAATCAATGCATAAGTTAAAACAGCAGACACATAAGCTCTGGTTTCTTTAAAAGGAATGGTTTCAATCCAAATATCAGCAGCCATAGAACCATCTTTGGGTAACCAGCGATTGACACGATGAGGGCCAGCATTATATGCAGCTGCCGCTAGCGCATAATGGCCATTAAACCTATTTAATAGCAGCTTATAATAATATGAGCCATATTTGAGATTTGTTGACGGGTTAAATAAATTATTTTTATTACCCAGCTTTTCTTTTAATTCCCTCGCAATTTGCTGTCCTGTTTTTGGCATTATTTGCATTAAACCTCTTGCTCCTACCGGGGATTGAGCATTTTTATTAAATGCACTTTCACGTCGAATTAATCCAAAAATAATGGCCGGGTTTAATGTCTGGCTTGCCGCGTTTTCATGTACTTGTTTTTTATAGGCTAAAGGGAACCGTAATGACCCGTCATCCCAATACTTAGCCTTAGCAATTGTAAAGATAGCCACCTGTTTCCAACCAAGCTCTTGCGCATATTTAGCCGCTACTAATATTCTTTTCTTATCCAGTTTTTTTACTACATACCACCACTGTCGCCTAGCTTCAGTCGGTTTATTAACCGCAATTAATTCTGCGACCACTCGAAAATCCAGCTTACGTTTAAGCCTTTTTAGCATTTCAGGCGCGACTTGAACCGGAGTGTCTGACAATTGATAACTTCTATTTATTTTTTCGGCCGACAAATAACCATAAAAACTTCTTTCTTTTGATAATTGCGTATAGATAAAGCTGGCCACTTTAGGTTGCGCAGTATTTTCAAAGGCTCTGGCTTGCCAATATTGCCATTTATCTTGCGCTTTAACCTCTTCACTTAATTTGGCAATGGATTGATCAACATGCAACCAGTTTTGCTCTCTTAAAGCCGTTCTTACGCGCCATTCTTTTGCTGCATCATCCGGTTTAGTCAACTGACTCAGTCGCCGATAAGCCTGTTTATCTCGCCGATAAGCCAGAGACATCGCTAGCCGCTGCTCTATACGTTGCTCTGTCGTCTCATTTATTACAAAATCATTCTTCCTGGCATCCCAAATACTAATTGCTTTTGCAAGATTCTTTTTTGCCAAACGATCCACACCGTGTGCGAATATCTGGCCTGCCTGTGCCTGCTTTTTATTCAGTGTTTTAGAGTTATTAATTAACTGAGGTGATGAATG
>WTAG01000570.1 GCA_013139755.1 Methylomarinum sp.
CCTTTGTCATACCGGAATTTTTGAATCAGGGTAAATACTACTTTTTTATTCTGTCCTAAAAACTTACGCATTTCTTCGGCGTTACTGGGCTGAGCTGCGTCTTTTTCTTTAATAGTGCCAGTGTTTAAAAAATTGCGGTAAATTTGCCCATCCAAATCTTTCCTATCAGTAACCACCACAAAACTAAAGTTGCCAGTGACTTTACGAAACACTTTTCGTGCATAGAAAATCATAGAGAAACTTTTACCCGAACCCTGAGTATGCCAAAACACGCCCAAACGACCTTGATGTTGGTCGCGAAGCAAAAAGCGTTCGAAGGCGCTATTCACGCCAATAAACTGATGGTTCTGGGCGATGATCTTGCTGGTCTCTTTATGGAACAGAATGAAGTTTTCGACATAGTCCAACAGCTTATGCGGTTGGCATAAACCCGCTACGGCATATTCAAGGCTAGTACCTTGTTCGGATATTTGTTTGCGATTAACCATCTCTTTTTCACTATCCACGCGCAGCCAATTAAAAAAGTGTTCCCAGCCAGCAGTAAAACTGCCTACCTTGGATTCGATGGCATTGGATAACAAACAAAACGCATTGCAGTGAAACAGTTGTGGAATATCGTGTTTGTAGCTGTTCAGGTTATCCTCATAAGCAGAGCGTAATTTCACATTAGAGTTTTTCAGCTCGACAAACACCAAAGGCAAACCGTTCACATACAAAATAACATCCGGTCTGCGGAAAGAAGCTTTAGGTGCCTGGCCTAGTGATTTAATCCACAGTTGTGATATGGCGAGGTAGCTATTATTAGCGGAGTCGTCAAAATCAATTAACCGAACACGTTCATGGCGTTTTTCGGTTTTGCCATTAGGATTTTCTTGATCAAACTCTACGGTTACACCATCACGTATCAAACCATCTACTTCTCGGTTCGCGGCGATGGGGCTCATCGCCATACGGCGATCCAACAACTTAGGGATTACCTGTTGCTCAATCACTTCTTCGGGAATGCCGGGGTTTAACTTAATGCAGGCAACTAACAGGCGATCAGCCAATATCACATCGCGCTTATCGCTACGCTGTGAACCATCTTTCAGTTCATCGGGCTTGGCGGTAAAACAATTCAGAATTTTAAAACCATAATTCTTATTTAGTTTTTCAAGAATGGCTTGCTCTATGTCGTCTTCACTTATTATTACCATAGTGTGTCCCTTACCCAAAATTTCCTGAACAATATAATGGGCTGTTGGCAAGCGCTTGATAAAGTGCAACTTGCCAGCTGTTCAAATGAATCTCAGCACGGCTATTTGCAGTATCTAGTAAATGTTCTCTTACTATATTTGAGTTAGATGATGATAAAAGCTCAGTCATCGTTTTTTTTATACCCGTTATTTCTTCGCTAGCTAGGTCACCAAACCTTTCATCCAAATCATAAGTCGTTAAATGTATACTAACTTTGTATTTACTCTTTATATTCCAGGCAACCGGTGGTGTAACTCGAAAAATTGCTACAGGCCCACCATCATAAATTATATCCGCGAATAACCACTGCTCTTGAGTAAAGTCATCAAAGTAAGGGTGGATATTTTGTTTATCTATAGTTTCAGTTTTCGCATCGTGCTTCTCAGTATTACAATCTCGACAACATGGAATTAAGTTTAGTGGCACAACTGACAAGTCAGGGTAATGTGCTTTTGGCAAATAGTGTTCCAACGTTCTAGTAGGGCTAATGCCACAAAAAGGACACATTTTAGAGCCCTGTCTTAATTCATCATAAAAATTTCTACCTGGGCGGCCTTTTGCTACCATTTGACCCTCATATAACTTTTTAAGCTCTTGTTGTGTTACCAAGGGAACAGATGCAACTGAACCAAAAGGCATAATTTGATATAGATCAGAGCTGTTAGCTTTAATTTCGTAATCAATAGCTGAAGCTAAAATATTGTTTTTATAATTATTAAATCGATTTTTTTTATCCGCATTTCCGATCCCACTAACACAAGCATCATATACAACATCTACCAGTAATAACGGTTTAGGGACGATACGCATTAGTTATTCTCTTCCTGAGGATTATCACGTCTAAATATTTTTCCTTTTAATATAGCTTTAGCTTCACTGCCCAATTGACCATCGTACTCAGACAATGTCGCATTGTAATTCATTCCTAAGTCAACTGATTCAGACAGCAAGTTATGGAACCCTGATCGAGACACCTCTAATCCAAAAACTTCACGAGTTAAAGAACCAACATTTTCACCAAATGTTTCTTGTTCTGGAGGATCAACATCCGCATCAAGTCTCACCCTTGTTAGTATTGATGTACAAGTTTTTGGTATCTCTTGTAATATTACAGGCGAATGTGTAGCTATAATAGCTATGCTATTCCGATTTATAAGAAGACTAGATAAAGCTCTTGTATAGGCTGAAAGTAAAGGTGGATGCAAATGAGTTTCAGGTTCATCAATTAAAACCAAAGTTTTTCTATCAACTGTTTCAATCAGTTTAGTTATTGATAATAATACAATCGCATGCCCTGAGCTTAAGCGTCTAAATAATTGGCGCGCTGCTTTTGTCAACTGGCTTCTATCTTCTGTTTGGTCTTGTTCAGCAACTGCAACAAGACTACATAAATTCATATCTTCTATATTATCATCAGACTCTAATTTGCGAACAGCATTGATCCAACGTTGTTTTTTTTCACGTAAACTTAAGCACACTTTCAAGCTTTCAACTAACTCATCACGCAATTCATTTAGAGTTTTCAATCGTTCATTTTCACCTTGAACCTTTAAACCGATGTAATGGTAACTAATACCTTCATCAGGATTGGGTTGATCTGCTGGTGGGTCAAAAGGATCAAAAGCACTAAAAGAAACAGAGACAAGTCCTCCAAAATAATCTGGTTTTAATGCAACTGACGCGTCAAAAAGTTGCTCACTTAAAAACCTGCCTGTATCGGCAATCTCTCCTCGATTTGGCATTAATGCATTAACCATATTATTAAGAAGCGTCGTTTTTCCAACACCGTTCCGGCCAATTAAAACATGAAGATTAGTTGATGGTTTAGAATGAGGGTAAACTGCAAAGTCAACTTTAATTCCTGAGTAAAGCTCATTAGGTAGTTTTTCATAAAAGAAGTTATATTTTGTTAATGGCACGCCGCCTTCTAACACTCTCCGAAACTGATTAGTTATAGAATTAATATTTACTGTGCGAAGTAATGAAGAATTAAAAACACTTTCTTCCTGAGCTAGAGTATGCTTGATTGGATCTTTTGAAACATCACCTAATGCATGAAGTAAAAAACTAACATTTTCATCCGTAAAACTTACAACAAGTTTTTCATAGAAATCTGAATCCTGACCAAGGGAAAAAAAGTTATCATCTAAAGTTTCAAAAGTAACAGGAATTTTTTCTTCGGTCCATCCGTCGACTTGCCCTACATAACCAATTTTTATATTACCTAATTCAAATTTATTACCCTGCTCGTCAAACACTGTTAATAAAAAAAGAGTTTTAAAACCAAAATCATCCCAACTGTCAGGTAATAGAAATGCAGCATTAACAGCTTGCTCTGGAACATAGCCTTGCATTGGTAATTTCCGAAAGGTTAAAGCCATTATGCAACGCTCTTTTCAGTATTCACGACTTCTTCCTGCATACTGGGTGGAAATTTAATATCTAAATCTTCGACTGAGAGTTTTCCTGATATTAGACGAGGCAAAAGTGATAGCTTGGTTTTAGTAAGATTCTCGTTAATCTGCATTAATACTTTAATTTCTTCGAATATAGGCTCAATAGTTCCACCAAATTTCTGAATAGATTCTTTATCAGCTAAAAGTAAATTAAACCCTTTTATCAAGTCTTGACTCAAGTTCTGCTGTGCTGCGCCATGAGCATACTGAATCATATGAATTTGAGAAAATTTAATGAGGTAATAGGTGTAAATATAAGAGAGATATTTTTCCTTTGGTAAGAAAGCGCAGCAAGCCTGGTTGGTTGCAGAAGGTTCTGCAAGAATAGTAATATCAGGCATTGCACAATACATCGCTATCACAACTGTTTCCGCTGGAAATACTTTTGCCGAAGAAGATTCCAACCCTTGTAATGTAATCTTTTCTACACTCTCAAAAACAAACTTATTCTTCAATTCTCCGGTTTTCAGCCAATTAATATTACCGTCATAATTATTATCATTTTTTCTTGATGGTGTTCCACCAGACGCTGTTTTATAAATATCACCTATTTTCTTAATATCCCACCCTTTCGGAATTCCTTTTTCAAATTCAGCGGTCTGATAACCAGGGAAGCGGAAGCGGACAAACCATTCGCGGTAGATTTCTTCGGCCATGTTTTCCAATAAGGCGATACGGCGTTTATTGTTTTCGATTAGGTTGTCGTAGGTAGATAGAAAGGCGGAGATTTTTTTTTGTATCGGCAATTCTGGAAATACAACCTTAATCTTATGAACATGGTTTCGATTAAGAGTTGGATTGGATGAACCTGTATCAAAATTTTCTAATTTCAGCGTCTTCAAGAAATAGCTAAGGAAACGAGTGTCGTTACCCTTAAAATCCTTTACCCATAAAGTCGTGTCATGAGGCCAGAAATCTTTATTAATATAATGTACCGTACCAAGTGTTCCTTTTCGACCTATAACAACGCCAGGGGCTTTAACTTTTACTTGATTGTGGTAACTTGAAATGCCAGATGATGAAACAATCGGCACTCCACCAAATGTCTGCTCTTTTTTAGTAATATCAAATCCACGTTGCAAAGTTAGTATTTCGCCAAGTGCCTTTTCAGAAAATCCTTTCATTCATCACCCACTAGTGCAGCTACATTAAGGGCTATAACTTTTTCAACCTTTTTCGCTTCTTCAGCCAAAATATTTAGCTGGTCGTTGGTATCTACTAGTAACCCAATAAACTCCTCTTCAGTCTTTCCATCTTCCTCAATCACCACACCCACATAACGCCCTGGGTTCAGTGAATAATCCTGCTCTTTCACTTCTTCCTGGCTGGCTAATTTACACAGGCCGGTGACATCTTCATATTCCGCTTTGGGGAAGCGCTCTTGTAGCCAGTGAATAGGTTTGTAATAACTTTCGGCTATTTTGACTTCTTTATGCAACAACTCCAGGGCATCTTTCAGTTTTTTGGTTTCACGATCAGTCGTAGTACGCTTGCCTTTAGCTTTTGCTATTTCTGCTTTGGCTTTTTCATGCTGGCGCACGGTTTTATCCAGCTGTTTTAAGCCTGCGTGTAGTGATTCAAAAAACGGATCAAACGCTTTGCGCAGTTTATGTTGCGCTTTGTTAATGGTGGCCACTTCTTTGGCTTTGTTTAACTTACCTTTGACTTCCTTATTATAGGCTTGGTGGCTTTGTTGCAGTTTATCCAGCGCTTTCCATTGTTTTACTAAATCATTGACGACCGCTTTACCTTGTTTGTCATCAAGTACATCTAGCAGTTGCTCGGTAACGGGGATGACCTGTTGTTGGTTTTCTAATAACAGTTCCATGCCTTTGGCAAAGTAGCTATCGACCAATCGCACAAAGGCGCTGTGATTACCTTTATGCAGTTTGCTGATAATGGCGATGTTTTGAATTTGCGCTTCGTTAAATTCGCGATGGGCGCGATCGATTTGGGTGAATATATTACGCGCATCAATAAACAGTAATTTATCGTCTTGTTTGTTTTTATCAAAAAACCATAAAGTTGCTGGCAAGGTGACTGTATAAAACATATTTGATGGCAATGTGAGCATGCCGTAGATTAGGTTATTTTCTATTAAGGTTTGGCGAATACCCGCTTCGCTGTGGCGGGCATCGGATGCCGAGTTGGCCATAACCAGGGCGGCGCGGCCTCCGCCTTTACCTTTAACAGCGTCTTTTAACGATGTAGCAAATAAATTAATCCACAAGTAGTTGCCGTTAGGTACAGTCTCTTTACCTTTATCGGCCGTTTTCAATTTGGTTTTGTTGCGCGGTATGCCGTAGGTATTAAAACGCGGGTCGGCTTCTACCGTGGCAACGGGTACGTCATCCACATTAAACGGCGGGTTAGCCATGACAAAGTCGAAATTACCAAAACCATCGTAAGGATCTTCCGCGTAACTGTTGGCCTGGCGTATTTCTCCGCGCAAGCCATTTACCGCCAAGTTCATTTTAGCGAGCTTAACGGTATCTAACGTTTTTTCCTGGCCGTAAACATAGAGCTGATCTTCTTCGTGCGATTCACCTAATGCGTCTAACTCTTCGCGATATTGCTCGACAAATTGTTGTGACTGCACAAACATACCGCCAGAACCACAGGCCGGATCGTACACGGTGCCTTTATAGGGCTCGATGATTTCCACCATGAGTTTAACTACTGAGGTGGGCGTAAAGAATGCGCCGCCGCCCTGGCCTTCGGCTAACGCAAAGTTACCCAGAAAGTATTCGTAAATTTTACCGAGGATATCGCCACTGGCATCACGCGGGATGTTGGAGAAATTTTTAAGTAACTGCGCCGGTATAGTTTTATCGGTACGGGTGAGCGGCGTGTATTCGTCTTTGGGTAATACGCCGTCGAGTTCGGGTTTGTATTTTTCAATATCCTGCATCGCTTCTTTGATTTTTTTAGCGACGTCGTCTTTTTCTGGCAGGTTTAGTAAATATTCGTAACGTGCATGAGGCGGCAAATAAAAACCACATTTTTCAATGGCGATTTCATCAATTGGCTTTTCACGGCGAGTGCCGGTGAGTTTAGCAAACTCGGCATTAATAGCTTTCTCGGCGCGAGCGTAGTTGTTATCAGCGAACTTGAGAAAGATAAGCCCCAGCACAGGCGTGGCATATTCGGTAGACTTTAAATCGGTATTGGCGCGCAAGTTATCGGCGGCAGACCAGAGATCTTTTTCGAGTTGTTTGAGTTGTTCTGTATTCATTTAATACTTGTGGATAACTATTGAGTAGGCATGAAAATGATTATGCATTTGTATCGTTTGCAGGTTTGAACTGGTTGTTGCTTTGAAGCGCCATAATTTCCTTTTCTTTTTATCGGATAAAGGGGACGCTACCCTTTTTTCACTTTGCTTTTTCCTTTTTGGGCCGAGCTAAAGGACGATAATACAACATTCTGCCGGCGATCTTTTCCAATTCTTGAATAAACTATTCATAAAACAATAAATTATAGAGATACCCCATCTATTTTTAATGGGTTTTCTGGCAAATATTTAATGCTGATTAACAATTAGCAAACTTATTTACACTCAAGTAGCCGTAGGATGGGCAAAGGGCTTTTTCGTGTCCATCTTTTACGGTATAAGTGATGGGCACGGGATAAAGCCCCTTTGCCCATCCTACTAGTCTCTTTTCTCATAATGACTATGAGAGATAAATCTGTTCGTCTAAAAGACGAAGGTTTTATCCTTATGAATGGAAAATAAATTATAGAGATACCCCATCTATTGCTTAGATAGACAACCTTCGTCAATTCATGGCGTACTATAGCAAGATCATTACGCAACAACATACCTTTGTTAAGACCTATCTTATTATTTCATGTCCACAATTCACCTACCGATACTCTCTTTTCACTCAAAAATACCACAAAAAAAGACAGGTATATTCAATCATTTGG
Organism: Methylomarinum sp.; assembly: GCA_013139755.1. The sequence goes on from WTAG01000570.1 coordinate 7,623, forward strand.
GGCTAAAATAATTAATGGATATATGTGTGGTGAAGAATTTTTAACAATAGCAGAAGTTGTTACTAAATTATGAGCCAGTAAAAATCATTTTTACATAATGAGAAAAAACGGTCTTTTTGCAAAACCTGTATTTGGCTACCCCGACGGGCTTGAACTGCCGACCTAGTGATTAACGATTATATTACCATAGCTTGATAACCACTTAATATTAATACAACAATCAATACAACCTATTGTTTTAATTAAACTAGATTAGTTCTGTACATTTCTTTAAAATACTTAAAATTGTGTTAAAAACATGACCCTGCCATGACCTAAGGTAAATACTATGGTTAATAAGCTTAATTTTACTCAACAAAGAATTTCTACCTTACCCAGATAAAGGCCGAGTTGATTACCATGACACAGGATGCCCTAAACTAACATGTCCCATAAGTAACACCAGTATAAAATCTTTTGTACCTCTAAAATGGAATGGTAAATCAATGCAACGCGTCACGCTAGGCCGATTTCCAGATATAACCGTTGTACATGTACGAAAACTACCGGCTGAAGCATTATTGTCAATGGCTGAAGTCATAACACAACAAGAAATTTCAGAAGACTACCCGGAACTTACTACAACTGATATTCAAGTCTGTTTTGCCTATGCAGCTGACAGAGAAAAGCATTTATTAAATAGAGGTTAACTTATGAAAACCGTACAAATTAGCGACCAAGTAGCTAGCCTACTCACTGAAATGGCATCAAAAAAACATATCTCTACAAGTACTTTGATTGAGCAATTAATAGAGCACGAAAAAAAATCATCATTATTGACAGATGTAATAAAAGACCTACCAACTATCAATGCATTTAAAGGTGATCCCGTAGAAATTCAAAGGAAAATGCGTAATGAATGGGATTAAGTATTTATTAGATACCAATATCATCATTGGCATGTATGAACATAACCAAGTGGTTATTGATTTGTTTGAAAATAAAAAAGCCACCCTTGCTGAATGTGCATTTAGCAATATAACCAGAATGGAATTACTCGGTTTTCCAGAAATTACCGAATTAGAAGCACAAGCAATAAAAATCTACTCTCTATGATGCAATGTTTAAGCTTTAATTCAACCATTGAAAACACAACTATCAGCCTAAAACAACAGCATCGCATTAAATTACCTGATGCTATTATTCTTGCTACAGCATCAACCCATCAAATAGAGCTCCTAACGCTAGATAAAAAACTTGCCAATAAAATATCAGCCATCTAACATCTAACCAGCCATATCATGCTGTAACTTAGCTTTTTCCTCCTGACTCAAACGATTAACCAAGCTCATGGTAATTTCTGAGGTCGTACGTGCAGGCGGATTAATAGACAACCTTCGTCAATTCATGGCGATATCTATGAGTGGTGAAGAATTTTTAACAATAGCAGAAGTTGTTGCTAAATTAAGAGTCAGTAGAAATCATTTTTACATAATGAGAAAAAACGGTTTTTTTGTAAAACCTGCTATTGACTCACTGAAGCGATAGAGAGCAAAAGATATTGATTGTTACTTGGATAAAAAGGTAGCCTAACAAAGTCAAAGTGACCACAAAAGCAACCACGCATAAAAAAAGGGCTGTAGATTTCTCTACAGCCCTTCTTATATTTGGCTCCCCCGGACGGGCTCGAACCGCCGACCTAGTGATTAACAGTCACCCGCTCTACCAACTGAGCTACAGGGGAATAATCTTTGATTCAACAATGGCGCGCCCGGAGAGATTCGAACTCCCGACCGCTCGGTTCGTAGCCGAGTACTCTATCCAGCTGAGCTACGGGCGCATTGTTGATCTGCTTATTATGTACTTTCTTACTTTTTTTGTCAACTAATTTATTGAAATTAATAAATCAATTAATCGTGGCGGAGAGTGAGGGATTCGAACCCTCGATGGGAGTTAAAGCCCATACTCCCTTAGCAGGGGAGCGCCTTCAGCCGCTCGGCCAACTCTCCTAAAACTTTTTACTCTTCAGAACCGGTCAGTCCAGTTGACTCTGATTGTTCTTTCTTTATCCTTTCGTATATCTCTTCTCTATGCACTGATGTTTCTTTTGGCGCATTGATTCCGATACGAACTTGATTACCCTTAACCCCTAACACAGTGACAGTAACATCATCACCTATCATCAAGGTCTCTCCTACTCGTCGAGTTAAGATAAGCATAATATCTCCCTACGTTTCCATTTAATCTTACCGCTGCCAGATAACAGCCAACTAAGCTGCGTATTATATCTAATTTTCAGAATAAATAAAGTGATATTTATGAATCTTCTTTATCCAGCTCAAATGCCTTATGTAACGCACGGACAGCGAGCTCTAAATACTTTTCTTCGACTACCACAGATATCTTAATTTCAGAGGTTGAAATCATCCTGATATTAATACCCTCATCTGCCAATACTTTAAACATAGTACTTGCAATACCTGCATGAGAGCGCATACCGACACCAACAATAGATATTTTAACGATACTATCATCGCCTGTGACTTGTTTTGCTCCCAAATCAGCACATACTTGCTCTAAAATAGCTTTAGTTTTTTGATATTCATTACGATGCACTGTAAAGGTAAAATC
>WTAG01000302.1 GCA_013139755.1 Methylomarinum sp.
ATCATAATCTTGCAGTTCTTTGGGTAACTTTCTTGGACGTGCTATTTTGTTAACTCTCTTTATCTAAAGGGTAAGGGGGCGTTAATTATAATCTAATTGCAGTATTAATATTTTGGGATTGGTATAATTTGACTGTGATAAGTATCTTGACTTAAGCAATTTACAAAAAAGAATATCATTCATAAAAAATAACTCAATAAAGGCACTAAAAATGTAAGCATTTTAATGCCTTTTGTATTTTTTGATAGGTCCATTTTTGAATGACCAACGGTAAAATCGGCTTGACCTAGCCTGAACTACCTTGTCTAAGTACTGAGCATAGCCTGAATTACTTCAGCTAAATACTGAGAATCTTCGGCAATACCCAAGAAACGACCTGAACCCCAAGTATTGAGCCAAGGTAAACCGATGAAGTAGAGCCCCTCAACATTTGATACTCCACGCAGGAATTGTGGGTGGCCATAGTCATCGAAACAGGGAAGCTCTATCCAGCTGTAGTCAGGGCGAAAACCGATTGCCCATACGATTGAACTGATGCCGGCTTGGTCGGTATCGACAGTCAAAGGGGCAATTTTTGGCTCCCATACTTTACGGAATGGAGGTTCGACTGGGGCATCAATGTGATTATCTAAGATATAGTCATCAATAGCCTTACGAATATTGAGATACACTTCATCAGCCTCATCAAGATTTCGGCTCAGGTCTGCTTGAAACTCTAGTGTGGTGTCGCTGATATTGCTTATACTGCCGTACAATTGGACACCTTCCTGCGCAAACTTACGTAGATCTATTTCATGACCACCATCACGTCCAGTAAGATAGTGGTTGGTCTTCTTACGAACATCATTACCAAGTGGGTGGTTAGCCAAAGTTAATTGATAGTGTTCCATATCGTACAACCATTCTGTGGTTTCTCTTCCACGATACATGCGCGGTGAACGAGGCGCACTACCCACAGCTAAATGCACTTTACGCCCAGCCAAATGTAAATCTTCCATCAGCTGCACACCCGATTGCCCAGTGCCTACTACGAGTACTTCACCGTCAGGAAGGTCTTGTGGATTTTTATATTGTACGGAATGGATCTGATTTATGTGAGATGGAAGATTTTTTGCATAATCAGGAATAATGGGAATATCGTAGCCTCCAGTTGCCACGACTACATGATCAGCAGTAAATTCTCCTACACTTGTCGAGACTTCAAACCCACCTTGTCCACTCTTTCTTACAGCAGTCACGGCAACACCTTCACTGATCGGAGCGTCAACTTTCTTAGCAAAAGCTTTAACATAATCAACGATCTCATCCTTGAGCATGAAGCCTTGAGGATCATTACCTTGATAAGGGAAGTCAGGCAGACGAGATTGCCAATTTGGGGTCACTAAACAAAAACTATCCCAGCGATCATTACTCCAGGAATGAGCTACCTGGTTTTTTTCAAAGATAATGTGACTAATATTTAATTTTTTCAAATAATAGCTAACCGACAAACCTGCCTGGCCACCACCAATAATGATGGTCTGATAATGTGTCTGATGATTGTTTTCATGATGGTTATTCATACTGTCCTCTCTTTATATTAGTATGTAACGGTTTGTAATTTGTTTGTTTTGATAAGCTATTGTTTATAATGGCCTTATTAGCTTCTTGTTCTGCTTTAGCCGTGCTTATTCGATAAATTCTTCCACTAGTACCTTCTGAGTTTCGTTGCCTGAAAATCGTGCCGCTATTGTTTTAATTTCTGTCAATTGACTCATCGCGCTGGAGCAGGTATATCCAAATTTTTGATGAACCCGTTCGCTGGCAATATTAAGTGCTGTTTGGCTACGAGCAACAAAATCGTTCAGTTCATAGCTTTCTCCCACAGTTAAGTAATCTTTGATCACCCGCGAGGGTGAATAACAAAGGCTCGTAGATTGGTCGGGCCAACGGATGCGAAAACGCATTTCAGGCATGGGTTACACCTCTTGAGTTAGTGAATATGCATAGTGATATGCGAATGGGATATTGCTTAAAATTCGCTATTAAGTTTTTTACAGCAGCCGGTTAACGGGTTAGCCTGTAAATCCCATAACAGCTCCTCATTACTACCTTCAGTAAGGCGCAGGCAACTGGAGGTATCAGTTTCACCTATAACAGCGCAAGCGATACTACGTCCGTTAAAATGTTCAATAATAGCGGGGGTATTTTCATTCTCTGCACTGAATACAAAACCATAACTGGGAAAGCAGCAAAGCCAGCGTTCCAAGGAAATATCAGGTGGGCGAGGTATCGTGGAAATATCAATTGTTCCACCCAGGTTTGAACTTTCCAGCAACATCAGTACTGTCCCAACCATGCCGGCCATGCTGATATCCTTCGCGGCAGTACATAGTCCAGCTTCAGCAAGTAATGGTAATAGTTCCAGGTCGTCTCTTAATCGCTTAGCAGGCGCATCAGTACTAGCATCCCACCAAGCATAGGGTTCGCGAAATTGTCCACGTAGATCGACAGCCACCATCAGCTTTTGCCCAGGTTTCGCAGAAAAACTACTGAGCAATTTATTTGCACGACCTAAAATGGCAACTGAAAGCTGCGAGCGGTCATTACGGAGATTGCTGTGCCCACCAACAATGGGGATTTTGTATATTTCAGAAGCGGCAATCATACCTTCGAGTATCGAGGTGGCCTTTTCTTGACCATCGCACCATAGAGCATCAACTACGGCGATGGGGCGGCCTCCCATTGCGTAAACATCACTGATATTCACCATCACGCCACAATAACCCGCAAACCAAGCTTCGGTTTCGACAAACTCATTCAAAAAACCTTCTACTGCAAATAGCAAGAATCCATCCTGATCAGGTATGGCGGCACAGTCATCACCTAAAGTGATGTCATTAATGTCTTGATATGGAATTTGTTTGGACAGAATATCAATGACAGCAGCTATATCACTCTTGTGCCTAAACCCAAGACTTTGATTTATGGTTTGAGCCAGCTTTGCTAAAGCATTCATGATTTAATACGGCAGGTCGTGACAAAACCGGTCGCACCATCAGCATAAGGTGGATATTTATCAAGATTAGCCTGCATCAGGTGATGAGGGCGGCCATGCAGCTCAATTTCTTCTTGTGATTTCCAATGCAATCGCTGAAACAAAGGTGCATTGCGACTTTGGACTTGTGCCAAAAAGGTATGACACCCCTGAGCATGAGCAGTAGTAACCGCCAGGCGGATCAATGATGCCCCCAAACGCCCTTGTCTACGGTACTTGGCAGCTACTGCTAATCTAGATCCATTCCATACGCCTTGTTTTGACTGGTGAATACGGACAGTTCCAGCCACTTCATCAGGTAGTCCTGCAATGCATGCGATAGCCACAATGGGTATCGCTATATTATCAATTTCATCTATATCATCGCCTTCGAATACACCTTGTTCCTCACAAAATACAGATTGCCGCAATCTTAGCATCTGCTGCTGTTCCCAATCCTGAGTGACCCATTTAACGAGGTACTCGCTAGAAACAAATGGCTTAATAACCAGATTTAGCATATCAGACCTCGTAGCTGGAAAGTGCTGAGCAGGCACCGCATTTGGCACAGCCTGCCTTCATGTCATTTGAGTATAATTTTGCCTGTTTTAACATAACCCCTAACGGCTGTAGGATATTCTTCATGAAGAGCGGGTCGGGGGATGAATGGTTTTCAAGCGGCGTTCCACTAATAGGAACAAAAGGGACGACAAATGGATAGACGCCTTTTTTCACAAGTTGCTTACAAACAGATAGAATTCTCTCCTCTGTATCGCCTAAGCCTGCCAGTATGTATGTACTGACTTGGCCTCTTCCGAATACTTCGACAGCTGCTTCAAAGGCAGTCATATAACGTTCTAGCGTTACACTTGCCTTGCCGGGCATAATACGAGCACGGATTTCTGGAGTAACTGCTTCAAGGTGCATCCCTAAACTATCAATACCTGCATCTTTCATGCGCTCAAACCAGATGTCGTTATCAGGCGGTTCACATTGTCCTTGAATTGGCAAATCGACGACTGCTTTCACTGCCCGTGCACTTTCACATAAAATAGCAGCACCACGATCGGTAATATTCGGCGTTCCAGTAGTCATCACCATGTGCTTGACGCCATCTAGCATAACGGCAGCACGGGCAACTTCAGCCAATTGCTCGGGTGTTTTATGTAGAATAGTTCGTCCGCTGAAAATCAGGGAAACGGAGCGATAGCAGAGTGATGATTTTTAGTCCGCGGTAGGCGTCAGGGAAATTTGCCAATCCGACGTATGCGATAGCATGCGAGGGCGGCTAAAATTTTATACCGAA
>WTAG01000477.1 GCA_013139755.1 Methylomarinum sp.
GATTGCTATCTTAGATAATGCAGATTTAAGCTATGCTAATCTTTCCAATATCAATTGGGGAGCTGATATGAAGAACCAGTCGATGGGATTAATGAGAGCCAGCTTAAAAAAAGCAAACTTAACAGGCGCGGATCTAACCAATGCCAATTTAAGCCGGGCGATGCTAAGGTTTGCAAATTTAAGCCATGCCAAGTTACAAAATGCTCAGTTGTTTGCTGCCAATTTAGAGGGTGCTGATTTATCAAATGCAGATCTAACCGACGCTGATTTAACTTCTACTAAATTAAGTAATGCCAATTTTACCAAGGCTAATTTAACGCGTACCATTTTGAAGAACACTAAAGATAAAGTGATGGCGCGTGGATTAAAGGGTAAGTAAAAAGCTAGGTATAAATACTCATTTGAATAAAAATGGGTGGATGACTGAAAGGTTTTTGATAGTTGCTATAATTTATCTAACCCCTAACCTTATTTCGGATTATTAATGAAAATTGGTATACAAACATGGGGATCTAATGGTGACATCAGACCTATGATCGCACTGGCAAATGGTCTGCAAAATGCAGGACATACGGTGACATTAGTTGTCACTAGTTTAGATAATAGAAATTATGCTGAAGATTGTGCCGAATTTAATATCAGCTACCAGCAAGTTCCTGAGCAGATAAATTTTGATTTAGAATCTTTTGCTCAGCAAACGTTTCGTATGAATACTGCGCAATGGTTAGTTGCTTTATTAGATACCGCCTTCTTTCCTTATGAAGATGTTATTTACCAATCGTCTAAGCAATTAGTCAGTGATAATGATTTGGTTATCGGGCATCATTTTCTTTATCCTCTTAAATTAGCCGCATTAAAGCATAACACGCCTTTTCATAGTGTAATGTTTTGTCATGGCGTTTTGCATGCCGCCAGTCAACCACCTTTTAGATTCCCGAATTTAGGTGCTTGGCTCAATCCTTTGCAATGGCAGTTAATGGACATGATTTTTGACTTTATTCTAAAAAAGAAATTAACCAAACTTTGGAATAGTGAAGGCATGCCTAAAATTAAGCATGTGTTATCTGAATTGTTAACTTCAGATAGTCTTAATTTGGTTGCTGTTGACCCTGTATTTTGTCCGACAAATAAAGAATGGCAACCGCAACATCATGCTTGTGGTTTTCTTAATTTACCAACAAGTAATCAAAATTGGCAGATCAATGCTGATTTACAACATTTTCTAGACTCGGGATCAGCCCCTGTTTATATGACCTTTGGTAGTCTTCAACAAGCTGTTCCTGAATGGAGTATGGCGTTATTTATAAAAGCCACTCAATTATCAGGCTGTCGAGCTATCATTCAAACCAGTTCAAGGCAATATCCTGAAAACAGCCAACAAGAAAATATCTTTTTTATAGGCCGACATCCCCATCAAAGTTTATTTAAACACTGCGCCGCTGTTGTTCATCATGGTGGGGCGGGTACGACACACTCTGCATCACTTTGCGGTAGACCTTCAATCGTCATTCCATTTATGGATGAGCAACTTTTTTGGGCAAAAAGCTTGGAACAATTAGGCTTGGCAGCAAAACCTATACTGGCTAAGGAAGCAACAGAAACAATATTAGCATCCCGTATTAAAACGATACTTTCGAATGATAGTTATCTGGACAATGCTTACAAAATTGGTTCAGCTATTAGTGCTAGACAAGGTGTTGCTACTGCGGTTGATTTAATAGAGAAAACTATGATTGAAGTAAAAAGTGTTATATAAATATCTATTATGATTAACTGATGCACTTCATTATTTAAAAGGGAAATGTGATGAGTATTGATACTTTAAAATTACGACAAGTAGGAATAGATACCTATCACGAGAATGTTGCTTATTTGAATCGTGAATGTAGTATTTATCGGGCGGAAGGGTTTCAGGCTCTGTCTAAAATTCTGGTGAGTACTAATGGCACAACGTTACTTGCCGTACTTAATGTGGTTGATGACAATTCTATTGTACAACCGGGGGAGCTGGGGCTTTCTCAACAAGCTTTTAACTATTTTAATGTAGTAGAGAATGCGCTGGTGACAGTTAATCATGCGGAACCACCAACATCGATGGATGCCGTGCGACGTAAGATTAATGGCGAACGTCTTAGTCAGGCTGACTTTGATGAAATTACTAACGATATTGTAGAAACGCGTTATTCTAAAATGGAGATGGCAGCCTTTTTGGTGGCAACCGGTCAAAATAATCTTGACCGTGATGAGCTGCTGTATTTAACCCGTGCCATGTTGCAATCCGGTGAGCGTCTTAACTGGCATGAACCGTTGGTTGCTGATAAACATTGTATTGGCGGTATACCTGGCAATCGAACATCTATGTTGGTAGTACCGATAGTTGCTGCACATGGTATGTTAATTCCTAAAACTTCCAGTCGCGCCATTACTTCACCTGCTGGTACTGCCGATACCATGGAGATTTTAGCGAATGTCGATCTTTCACCTGAGCAGCTATTAGATATTGTTCGACAAGAACGTGGCTGTCTGGCTTGGGGTGGAACGGCTAAACTGGCACCGGTTGATGATTTGTTGATTTCAGTGGAAAGGCCTTTGGGAATCGATTCGCAAGGACAAATGGTGGCATCAATTTTGTCTAAAAAATTAGCGGCTGGCTCTACCCATTTAATCATAGATATTCCTGTCGGGCCAACAGCCAAAGTAAGACATATGCGACAAGCATTAGCCTTGAGAAAGTTATTTGAGTTCGTCGGTGATCATCTTAATATCCACCTGGAAGTAATGATTACTGATGGTCGTCAACCTATAGGGCTAGGTATTGGTCCAGTGCTTGAAGCTAGGGATATTATGAAAGTGTTGAATAATGACCCTGATGCGCCGGCTGATTTGCGTCAAAAATCGCTGCAGTTAGCGGGGCGAATTATTGAGTTTGATCCGGATGTGCGTGGAGGACAGGGTTATGCCATTGCTCGGGACATATTAGAGTCGGGTAGGGCGTGTGCAAAGAT
>WTAG01000161.1 GCA_013139755.1 Methylomarinum sp.
ATCAGCAAAGTCATGATAGACACCCATTAATTTAACTCCCATGACTTTACTGCTGACTGATGTATAAACATCACGTAGTCCATTTGCTGGAGTGGTTAAAAATTGATCAGACCAACCATTAAAGCCATGTCCAGTTGCTAAAGGTGTTTGAAAGGATTTTCCTGCACCTTGCCCGTCTAACTGTTCTAACCCTGCTTTAACCGTAACGCCGTAAGCATTAGCACCTGCATTTAAGTGAAAATAATCCGCTTCATATTGCGTAGGGTTATCCTGATAGTCCTTTTGATAAGCATACTCTAATCTGTAGAGTGCTTTGATATCGTCATTAACTTTTGTGTCACCTACAAAACTTACACCGTAAGTTTGGTTAGATGGGATAACTGCTTCATTGCTATCAATTAAATAACTATAGCCAGTCAGTTTGCCATAACCTTCAAAGTTATATGCTACATTGACAAAAGGCGTTTGCATTGGCACTACGGTAGAATTAATCCGTTGTGCTTGATTAATATAACCGACTTTAATCGTCGTATTGGCTAATGATTGGTTCGTGATTAACACAGAATCATAGGTCATTTCCATTTGGCGCCAGCCCACATTACCGATAAAACGGTCATTATCTAGCTTGATGCGTTGACGACCGACTTTAATTTCAGTATCGGCAATGCCTTTATAACTCACCCATAATTGATTTAACTCATGTTCTTGTGGGTCAACAATGGTTTCATAGCCAACTTTACCATTTCTTGAGCTGTTATAGGTATTGGCACCAAAATCCTGGTTGGTTTCGTATTCTGCGTAACCTTGCAGGCCAAAGGCCTCAGGTGTTAAGTAACCTAAGCGTAGACGGACGGTTGATGCGTCACCTTTGTCTTTTAAAGGGTTTTTACTATCATCTTGTTCATAACGATAGAGCAAATCAAATTTGACTTGCCCGTATTTAGCATCTTCTTGACCAAATTTTAAGGCATTCTCTATGCTCTCATTAAAATTAGCCGATGCTGTTTGATTGGTTGATATGGCTAGTATAGCCATGGAAATAGCAGATAAACCAAACTGCTTGCTTTTTGTTAAGGTCTTTTGTAAAGACATAACGCCCTCTCTTTGAAAATAAACAACTAATAATCTAAGTATAGATGTTTTTTGGTTGAGCGCAACAACATATACAAAAAAACAACAGGTATAAAAGGTTAATCAAGTCCCAGTTTTTTTAATCGATAACGAAGTGATCTGAATGTTAGTCCCAAATGTTTGGCAGTCGCTGTTTTATTCCATTTGTTTTCTTCTAGCGCCCGGCTAAGTGCTTCTTTCTCAATGTCTTCTAAATAATCTTCTAAAGATATTTCAGCGGGATCAAAGCTGTCTGCTTCGGGTAATGTATTAATCACAGGAAGGTTTAAGTCTTCAGGCTCAATGATATTGCCGTCATACAAGGCAAGGGCACGTTCCAAAATGTTTTCCAATTCGCGTACATTGCCAGGGAAATTATATTGTTTTAGTGCAGTGAGAGATAATTGAGAGAGTGTTGGTTGGGTTTGATTGTTGTCAGCGGCTAATTTAGACAATAAATGATTGGCTAATTCAGAAATATCAGATGCACGGGCTCGTAAGGGAGGGCAGGTTAGTTCGATGACATTAATACGATAGTACAAGTCCTGTCTAAATTCCCCTACTTCAACCATTTGTTTCAGGTTTTTATGGGTTGCGCTTAATAAACGCACATTAATGGCTATCTCTTGCTGTTCACCAATTGGTCGAATTTTTTTCTCTTGTATGGCACGAAGTAGCTTTACTTGTAGCGATAAAGGCAAGTCGGCCACCTCATCTAAAAATAAAGTGCCACCGTCTGCGGCTTGAAAAAGTCCTTTTTTATCAGCAGTCGCTCCGGTAAAGCTGCCTTTTTTATGGCCAAAAAACTCACTTTCCATCAGTTCATGAGGAATTGCGCCACAGTTGACAGCAATAAATTCGGCTTCTTGTCTTGGGCTTTGTTTGTGGATGAGTTTGGCAACTAATTCTTTACCAGAGCCCGATTCGCCACTGATATAAACAGGTGCTTGGCTGCGCGCGACTTTTGCAATTTGGCTTCGAATGTCCCTGATTAATTGAGAGTCACCCAATAAAATATGTCGGGTTCTTCTTTCTTGGTTTTGTTGCGGTTGTTGAGACAGTTTTAAAGCATTATTAACTAATTGCCTGAGTACCGTTAAATCAACGGGTTTTGATAAAAAATCAAAAGCGCCTTTTTTCATTGCCGTAATGGCGGTATCCATGTTGCCGTGTGCAGTGATTACGGCAACTGGGATAGGTGATTCGCTTTTTTGGATGTAATCAACTAGGTCAAGCCCATTACCATCAGGCAATTTCATGTCGGTGAGACAGAGATCAACATTGTTTTGCTTTAATAACAGTTTTGCCGATGCGATATTTTCCGCGCAGATGGTTTGAATATTCATCCGGTTTAGGGTGATTTCTAATAATTCCCTGATATCAGGCTCATCATCAATAACAAGGGTTAACGGATTCTTCATATTTCAATTTTCGAATTATCGGCATTGGGTAAGCAAAGCGTGAAACAGTTTTCGCCATGAACTGGCGTATAGCTAAGTTTAGCTTGATTAAGTTCGGCTAATTCTCTGGAGATATATAAACCTAATCCTGTACCAGAAGCTGAGGTTGTAAAAAAAGGAGAGAAAAGGTGTTTAGCAGTATCGTCATCAATTTTAAGACCATGGTCTAACAGTCTAATACAGGGGCGATTATTAGTCAGGTTAACTTCAATAATGATTTTATGTGTTTTTATATTGCCATATTTTAGTGCATTAGAGCATAGATTATCTAAAATTTGTTTAAGATGCCCTGCATCCATATAGATGGATACATCGGATGCTTTTTTTTCAATAATAAAGTTGTCTGGCTCGCAGGTACTATTGTGTATAAAGTTTTCTAAATAGTTCTGTAGCCATGGGTATAACGGTATTTTTTCTCTTTTGGATGGCCGACGGCGAGAAAGTTGCAATACATCCTCAATGATTTTATTAACGCGTAAGCAATGAGATTGAATAATTTCTGTTAAGCGCTGATCTTGTGTAGGAAGCTCAGGCGATTCAGATAACAGTTGGCTGGCATGACTGATAGCACCTAAAGGATTGCGTATTTCATGAGCAATACTTGCAGTAAGCTGACCTAATGACGCTAGCTTGCTTTGCTGTAGTCTTTGATTATAGAGGGAAATATCCTCCAGAATAATCATGTGAAAGGTTTGTTGATGGGTTTCAAGTACGGAAAAACGGCAATGTATTTCGTTATGATTTGGTAAGCGGATGATGGCAAAATCTTGGCTGTTGTCATTAAGCCATAGTAGAAATCCTTTACTTAATATGGGCGAAATTTCCAGTAGATGTTTAGGATGGACGGTTTTGTTGTCGCTATTAATAATAGATAAAGCAGCTTCGTTACACATTGTAATATGTTGCTGGGAATCACTAATGATAATGCCCGACTGTAAGTGCTGAATAATATATTGATTCAGTTCTTCAAGATTTGAAATCGTTTGCTGATGTTGGGATGCTAATATCTCAGATTGCTCAGTCCGTTTAGCAAGTACATAAGATAAATAAGCAATAGTAAAAAAAGAGGCTCCCAGCATGCCAGCATAAGTAAAAGCAGTGTGGCCAAAAGATTGGGTGCTAATAGCGTAGAGCTGCTCAGTCAAAATTGATAAGCTGGCTAAAGCGGCAAATAATATGGCGCAACGGCCACCTATCAATAAACCACCGGCAGCAATGGATACCGCAAGCAAAATACCAATACCACTATTAATTCCACCACTGGCATGCATTAATAGAGTGATAAAAATAATATCGGTAAAAATAACGATCTGAGCCAGTGAGGTATAACCGATTAAGCGCCAAAAAATACAGACCCCGGAAATAACAGTAAACAGCCAGTAAGTTTGGCTGCTAAAGCCATACAATTGGGCATTGTGTATGCCTAATAACGAGGGGCCAAAATGGCTAAAAAATAAAATAACAAACAGAGATGAAATAATAAACCGGTAGATAAAAAAAACTTTTAATAAAGACCAAGCTTGATCTAAGGGAATACCATAGCCTTTAGAGAAAGGGCAGGGATAAATTGTATTAGGTTGATTAGGCGCCATAAAGCATGGAGTTTTATTGAAAATCCGATAGAATGTGAGCAGAATAAAACTTAAATAATAGATCAATCATAGCACTGATACTAGTTTCAGGGCAGATGGAGTAATAAATGAATATTCATGAGTATCAGGCTAAACAATTGTTTCAGGCATTTGATATACCTGCACCACAGGGTAAAGTTGTGTCAACAGTTGATGATGCAGTCAATGCGACGCAAGCTATTTCAGGAAACACTTGGGTAGTCAAGGCACAGGTTCATGCCGGTGGTCGCGGAAAAGTGGGCGGTGTAAAGCTGGCTAAAAATGTAGATGAGGTTAAACAGTTCGCCTCAGAAATGTTGGGAAGTCGTTTGGTGACTAAACAAACAGGTGCAGAAGGCTTACCGATAGAATCAGTATTGATCGAAAAAACCTACCCAATCAAGCGAGAGTTTTATTTAAGTATTCTGGTAGATAGAGCCAGTGAACGAGTGATGTTTGTTTCCTCTATTGCCGGGGGTATGGATATAGAAACGGTTGCCGATGAAACCCCAGAAAAAATATTAACTCTCAAGATAGACCCGGCCGCAGGTCTACAGCCTTATCAATGCCGACAAGTTGCTTTTGATCTATCGTTACAAGGCGCACAAATTAGAGTCTTAGAAAAAATCATGCAAGGCATGTATCGTTTACTATTAGAAAAAGATGCCAGCCAGATAGAAATTAACCCGTTAGTAGAGACAGATGACGGCGATTTATTAGCTGTCGATGCCAAAATCAATTTTGATGACAATGCAACGGCATTGCATAACGATATTATGGCCTTTAGAGATGAAGGGCAAGAAGATGAAAAAGAAAATAAAGCTAAATTGTATGATCTTAACTACATCACCCTGGATGGCAATATCGGCTGCATGGTGAATGGCGCTGGTCTGGCCATGGCTACCATGGATCTGGTTCAACTCAAGGGTGGCTCCCCGGCCAACTTCCTGGATGTAGGTGGTGGCACCACCGCAGAGCGGGTAGCAGAGGCCTTCAAGCTGATCCTGTCCGATGACAAAGTAGAAGCGGTGTTGGTAAACATCTTTGGTGGCATCGTTCGCTGC
>WTAG01000226.1 GCA_013139755.1 Methylomarinum sp.
GGTAGCCACTGGACAGCCACGTAATAAATATTGTTTCATCATCCAAACGGCTGCTAAACCCTTTCCTTCACCCCTGACCCCCTGGACAATCCAACCAGGCATTATTTAGAACCAGCTAAAGCAACCAATCGACCATTTAAAACAATCATTTTTTGATCATATAAAAAACGATATAACTTAGACGAATAAACAACACTTAAACACTGAGCAACATTAGAAGGTAAAAACCAAGAAGCGGCGGTAATAACGGAATTAGGCATAAAAGAATTTACCGAAGTAATCAAAAAAGTAGCCCCCTGAACAAACAAAAAGAAAGCAGAATAAAAAGCAGCAGACCAAGCCAAATAAAACGGTAATCTATCAAAAAATACTTTAACTTGACCCCAAAAACCCGCAGCAAACCAAACAAAACCAGCCATTATCTTAGTATAAAAACTGCCTAATAAATTCCGTAAAAAAGGACGGAAAAAGTTAACAATAGCTGAAACAATAGCTGAAACAATAGGAATAAATAAAACCATAATTAAGCCCCCTTAGGCGCAAATATATTATTAAAAGCAGTACGCCCAGCATAAAAAGCAAAAACCCAAGCAAGTGCTAATTTCAACTCAGCTAAACGAGTACAAACATCCATATCAAACGAACGAGTTTTACCCATAACGGTGAAAGTCTGCTGAAAAGGAATTGAACAAGAAGAAGAAGGGATAACAGTATATAAAGTAGAAACACCAGGAATCAAAGAGTCAATAACATCATCTAAAGCATCAAATTCCGTTGTATCAGAAATTTTATCTAAAGAACCCTGTTTAAAACCCGATAAATCAGAACCAATACCATCAAGCCCAGACAAATCTGAATTTGTAGATACATCTAAATTACCTGAGGAATCAAAAGAAGGGGATAATGCCCCATTATCACTAAAAGAATCAGAAAAACTTTTAAAATCATCAGTATTATCAAATATTTGTTGTAATAAACGCTCTTGATTAGAATTAGATAAAAGCAAATCAGCTTGATGTAATTGATCATCTTGAAACTTAGATTTTGTAACTTCTAAAAGTTGCTGATTAATTTTATTAGATTGATCATTTTGCGCTTGATCTGAAACAGCATCATTATGAGCACGATCAGAAGCCCAGTCTATTTGATTATAAATATCAAACATTCGATCATTAGTTAAATCTGTACGCGTTATAAGCAAATCATAAAAATTATTATCATCAAGATGCATTAACCCAAGCTCTTCACGTATAGAAATAAATTTATCCATATTTTTAGCTTGATATTCTTCAATTACATCTAAAGAATTAGAACTATCAGTAACAAATTTAACCATCGCTGATAATTCATTAAAACGAATATCGGAAATTAATTGTCCAATAGCTTGCTGAACATCTACAGAAGAAGCTAAGGTTTGCTCACGAGCATAATCCTTAGGCAAATCTGGAAATTCAGGATCAGGATCACAAGCACCATTAGCACATGGATCATCTATGGGCGTAATGATAGGCGCAGGAGTAGGGGAAGGCGTATCAATAGGTACAGGAGAAGAAATTGGGCGAGTCGGATCATCAGAACCACCACCACTACCACCACCACCGCCACCGCCTCCAGGAGGTTCAGTAATTGAAGGAGGTTCATAAGGAGGCAACTCTATAGGATCAGGATTTATAGGAGTAGGTTTAGGCGTAGTATCATCGGGACATGATAGTAAATCAGGAGCCGTAGAACCGTCAGGACACGTTATTAAAATAGGAGAAGGCTCTATAAATTGCTCACAAAGACCGGAATTATTACGAGAATAACCAACATCACAAACACATTCGCCAATTCCATTATCGTGCTCATAAACCGGACAATCAATTAAAACAGGGACAAGATCAGGACAAAATTCAGGGGAAACAGCATAAGAGCCATCAGGGCATAAAGTTTGCTCAGAATCAGTAGGGCAAGGTAAATCAATAGGTACGAATTGACCGTTTGGACATTCTTTATAAGAAGGTGCAGGACACAATTCAGGAATTGGAGCTGTAGAACCATCGGAACATTCATAAAGTGGACATTCAGAATCAAATGGAACTGAAGAACCATCAGGACATTGTTTTATTTGAGGCTCAATAGGACATGTGGCAGGCCATTCAACAGTTGAACCATCAAAACAAATTTCTATAGTATTACAAACATCTTCAACTGGTATCTCTTGACCTTTACATGATTGTGTTTCAGGTGGTGGCGGATAAGGAGAGTAATTACCACCAGTACAAGCATATACACCATTATGCGTACAATAAGTATCAGGACCCCAAGATGCCCTCGCATTCCAATTACCAGACAAACAAAAAACTTGATAATAAAGAGCAGCTTCACCCTCTTGATAAATAGAACATTCATCAGAAAAAACACCAGAACTAAAAAAAACTCCAAAACATAAAACTATAATCTTTATATAAGCGTTAGAGCTTAAAAGTCCTTGTATTTTCATGTTTTAGAGTTCCTATACATTTAAAACTAACTAACTACTACTAACTAGCTGAAGCCGCACCTTTTTTAAACATACGAATTAAGATAAATCCAATCGTGACCGGAACCACAACAGTCCATACAAGATCAATAATAGCCAACATATCAACCAATAACGCAGCAAACGCATCAGTCGCAGCTAACGGAATTGCAGCAGAAGCCACACCAGCGACAGAGAAAAGAACAACACCCATTACAAGAGCTGCCAGAGAAGATTTAACTTTATTTAAAAATTTCATAATAAATACTCACTTTGTTGTAGTTTTGCCAGCCATCATAAAACTGGCGATTAAAAAACCAAATGCTAAGCCAACCGCAAAAGCGCCGGACATTTCACCAATAATAATTATAGAATCAGAATTAACCATTATTCTTAATACACTAATAAAGAAGCGAGTTTTATACCCGCAGAAAAACCAAGCGCAAAGAGAACCGTTAAACCAATTAAATAATGTAAAGTGAAGAGATCAACTAATGTTGCTGTCATTTCATTTGCTCCAGAAGGAGAGGGTAAAAGCCCAAATTTTTAAACCTGGGCATTAATTCTTTTATTTACTGTTTGGTGAAGGAATTGAACCCGG
>WTAG01000412.1 GCA_013139755.1 Methylomarinum sp.
AACCCCGTCATTTGCCCTGTCACCAACATCAAGATTATGCTCGTCACTGGCTTTAACATAAGTACCAATGCCGCCATTCCAGAGTAAATCGACAGGCGCACAGAGTAGAGCTTTAATCAACTCACTAGGCGTCATTTGTTCACGATTTACATTTAAAATTTGTTTAACTTGGGGGCTCAACGGTATTGATTTTAATGTTCTTGAAAAAACACCACCACCATTGGAAATTAAACTTTCATCATAATCAGACCATCTG
This sequence comes from Methylomarinum sp., assembly GCA_013139755.1. The sequence continues at coordinate 257 of WTAG01000412.1, forward strand.
GATTTCGCTATAGTAAACAAGCGTTGTCGCTCATTAAAACTTTGTTTTGGATCAGGAGCTGGATCAAGAAAGATAAACTCATGATCAAATGCACCGACTAATTTAATCTGATTCGATAACAACATACCGTTACCAAATACATCGCCCATCATGCCACCAATACCAATGGTGCTGAATGCATGTTCTAAATGATTAAAACCAAGTCGATTAAAATGATGTTTAACAGATTCCCAAGCCCCACGCGCAGTAATCCCCATCTGTTTATGGTCATACCCAACCGAACCACCCGATGCAAAGGCATCTCCCAGCCAAAAACCATATTCTAGCGATAGTGCGTTAGCATAGTCAGAAAAGCTTGCTGTGCCTTTATCTGCCGCCACCACTAAATAAGAATCATCATCGTCATAACAAACACAGTTATCAGGTTTTACGACTTGATCAGCAACACGGTTATCAGTTAAATCCAGCAGCCCCCGAATAAGAATTTGGTAACAGCTCACAACTTCTTTAGATTTTTCTTCAATGTTTGAGAAATTGAGCAGCCTTTTTACTATAAAACCACCTTTTGCTCCAGTCGGCACTATCACCGCGTTCTTAGTCATTTGGGCTTTCATCAAACCCAAAACTTCTGTTCTAAAATCTTCTCGTCTGTCTGACCAACGCAAACCACCACGAGCTACTGCACCGCCACGCAGATGAATACCTTCCATCCTCGGTGAATAAACGAATATTTCAAAATAAGGGACTGGCGTAGGAATGTCTATTATGTTTGATGAATCAAATTTAGTCGCAAAATAAGGAATACCTAGCTCATCCTGCGGGCGTCTATAGTAATTAGTTCTTACCGCAGCTTGAATCAAGTTTAAATAGTGCCTAAGGATTCGATCTTCATCTAATGACTGAACTTTGTCTATCGCTTGCTCAATTGTCACATACAATTCGGTACAACTTCTATTAGCCTCTTGCTTTAATGATGGGTCAAAACGTTGAACAAAATACCGTGTTAATAAGCGGACGACTTCGGGATTATTTGCTAATGTTGTTTCCACGTAAAGCTGGCTAAAAGTAATACCAATTTGACGCAAATAGAGAAAATAAGCTCGAAAGATATTAACTTCTTGCCAGCTAATACCTGCCCATAAAACTAATTGATTAAATCCGTCATTTTCTATTTTCCCATACCAACAGAGTTCAAATGTCTCTTCAAACAAGGGCTTTAAATTTTTAAGGTCTAGTAGTTTGGTATCTATATCAAGTATTAAACCAAAGTCATGCATCCAGAATACATCTTTACAATCTTTTTTTCTTATTTCATAAGGCCTCTCATCACAGACCTTAACCCCCATATTCTCAAGCATGGGTAAACTCTTAGATAACGATGCCTGTCCTTTACTAAACAGTTTAAATCGTAAATTTTTCTTTTCTGCCGCCGTTAAGGGGCTATACAGCAAACTTTCCGCTGCTGATTGGGATGAAATCAAATACTCAACTTTACCTATATCCAATAAAGCAGTTCTACACGAAACGTCTTCTCTATAGGCAGCAGAAAAACCTTCGCTATAGGCATTAAATAACTGATTACCTTTTGCCTCACCATGCATATCATGCAGGACATCTTTTAAATCATCACTCCAGTCAGCTAAGGCATGAATAATTTTTTCTTCAATGTCCCTGACATCATAATCGACACAACAGCCACCCGCACTATGAATAATAAAGTGTAATCTTGCCAGAATAGATTCAGACAGCTGCACATTAAACTCTATATTTTTTGCATCAAAAATTTCCAGCAAAATACGCTGGATTTTTTTTCGTGTTTCTGTGTGATAACGCTCTCTAGGTACAAATATTAGCAACGATGCAAAATGTCCATAAACATCCTGTCTAACAAAGACCCTAACCCTTTGTCTTTGCTGCAACTGCAACATACCCTCAGTAAAATCAAGCAATGAGGCATAATCTGCTTGAAATATTTCATCCCTGGGTAATGACTGTAAGGTAAAAAATAAGACTCTTGCCTTATGCGAATTATGTTGATAAGCAAATTTATCCTGCAACTGCTTTATTTTTGTTGAAACCATAGGGATTTCAGTTAGCAAACATGAGTAAGCAGTTGAGCTATATAAACCTAAAAAGCGTTTTTCGCCTACAACTTCCCCTTGTAAGTCATATTGTTTAATGCCTATATAGTCCATAAATACCGGACGATGTACCGTTGCCTTAGACGTGGCTTTAGTAATCATTAAAGGCACTTTAGTATTAATAACCCTATA
>WTAG01000202.1 GCA_013139755.1 Methylomarinum sp.
TACGAAGCAAATTATGAAGTCAATACTTCGGGTCCTGATTATCGTATTTATCAACCCGATTTCTACTTACCTGATTATGGTATTTATATTGAACATTTTGCCGTTAATGAAAACAATCAAACCCCCACATTTATTGATCAGGATAAGTATTTAGAGGGAATGAAATGGAAACGTGAACTGCATGAAAAACACCAGACCAAACTGATAGAAACTTATAGTTATCTTAAGTCACAAGGCATCCTGACCCAAACTTTAAGTGAAAAACTGCAACAGGCTGGGGTAACTTTTAAAACCATACCTAACAATGAATTATTAGATACCTTAAACCAGTTTGGACAAGTGTCTAAATTCAGCCAATTATTATCACAGCTATTAGGCTTGTTTAAAGCGGCTTATCTAAATATAAAGAGTCTGGTTTCTCTCGCACAACAAGATGAAGACCATGAACGGATGCAAGCAGCTGCTTTTTTGTTTGAACCGATTTATGAGGCCTATCAACAAGAATTAAAGAAGACCAATACCATCGACTTTGACGATATGATTGGTAAAGCGATTGGGTATGTTGAGAGTGGGCAATACAGATCACCCTACAGTTATTTGTTAGTCGATGAATTTCAGGATATATCAGCCAGTAGAGCCAGATTGATCAAAGGGTTGTTAAATCAAAAACCAGATAATAGTTTGTTTTGTGTGGGAGATGATTGGCAATCCGTATATCGGTTTACGGGCAGTGATGTCAGCATCACCAAAGACTTTAGCAAATATTTTGGTTACACCGCTACCAGCGTGTTAGATAAAACTTTCCGTTTTAACAACAAAATTGGTGATTTTGCCTCCCAATTTGTGATGCGCAATTCAACTCAAATCCAAAAACAGATTAATAGTCATCAGCAGGTAGAATATACTGCGGTTTCATTAATCAAAACCAATCAGGATCAAGTCGGTTTAAATGCCGCATTATCAGCCATTAATGCAAAAGCCAAAGATAAAGCCAGCGTATTAATATTAGCGAGATTTAATTTTAAAAAGCCAGCGTTACAAGGCTTAAAACAACAATATCCCAAGTTGAAATGTCAGTTTATGACGGTGCATGCATCTAAAGGTAAAGAAGCCGATTATGTCATTGTTTTAGGAATGGAAAAGGGTAAGCATGGCTTTCCTTCAGAAAAAGCCACACATCCGCTGTTAGAGCTTTTGCTCCCCAAAGCCGAAGCTTTTGAACATGCAGAAGAAAGACGATTGTTCTATGTTACTTTAACTCGAGCTAAACATCATGTGTATTTAATCAGTGATGCGAATAAAGCTTCTAACTTTATTAGAGAGTTAGTTAAAGATAGATACGAAATGGTAACGGGTGAATTCATTGGCGAAGGCTTTCAGGAGAAGGTGGCTGATATTTCCTGTAGCCATTGTAAATCAGGCTATATGGTTGCTAGAGATAGTAAACACGGTAGTTTCTTTGGATGTAGTCAATATCCCTTATGTAACCATACCCAGACAGCGTGTAATTGGTGTGGTAGTGGTTTAAAAGATAAAGGACGCTTTAGAGTCTGTGAAAATAAGCGATGTGATTTTGTTGAACCTGTTTGCCCGAAATGCCAAGGGTCACTGAGTTTAAGAAAAGGAAGTTATGGCCAATTTTGGGGTTGTTCCCATTATCGTAAGGGCGCAGAGTTTTCTTGCGGGCATACAGAGAAGTTTATTGATTTAAAAGCAGCTAAGAACAGAGACTATGCCTAGTGAGAGGTACATTATCCTGCATAGGCTAAACTTAATTATATTGAAATATCGTTAATTACTGGATAACAAGGAATATAGGAATGGCAGAAGCAAAGAAACTTTCCACCACACAATTGGCTAAAACACGAGGTCTTTCCCAAACTCAATTATTTTCTTATTTAAGTGACAAAGGACTAATCAAAAAAGAAAACGATAAATGGATTTTAACCGAAGCAGGTGAACAATTGGGTGGCGTTCACCTAACAAGCAAATATGGTCAATATGTGGCTTGGCCTGAGGATGTGGTATTTGAAAAATCAGCTGTTAAAACTGTTGAACAAGCAAAAGTTACATTAATCACTGCAACAGCCATTGGTAAACATTTCGATTTATCCTCAAAAAAAATGAATTACATATTGTCTGAGTTAGGCTGGATAAAACGAGGGCTGAAAGGCTGGTTAATCACAGAACAAGGTGAAAAGTTAGGCGCAATTCAGGGTGAAGACTCTCGCTCAGGCGTGCCTTATGCCAGATGGCCTGAATCAATCCTCAAAGTAAAAGCATTAAAAGACAGTATTGATAATTTGAAAGGCGTAGAAAAACCAAAAACTGACTCAGACAAAGCAGATAGTTTTAGGCATAAATTTGTAGCAAAGCATCGCTCCACTGATGGTCATTTCGTCAGGTCTAAAGCAGAAATGTTAATAGATAACTGGCTATATATGGCAGAAATAGTTCATGCCTACGAGCGAAAACTACCCATTGAAGAAGAGGTCTATTGTGATTTTTACATCCCGACTGGCAAGGTTTATATAGAGTTTTGGGGCTATGACAATGATGAAAAATACTTAGCAAGAAAACAGAAAAAACAGGCTATTTATCAGAAATACAATTTTAATTTGATTGAATTGACAGATGAAGAAGTGCTGAATCTGGATGATGTGTTGCCGAGGTTGTTGTTGAAGTTTGGGGTGCAGGCTTATTGAGCTAGGGAATAATTGAGAATTTTAATCCATTAAAAAATATAGCTTATTTGGAGTGATGTTTTTATGCTTAAAGTTGCAAATATAAACTAATATGTAGGAAAAATAATATGACCTTTAGGATTGAAAT
>WTAG01000025.1 GCA_013139755.1 Methylomarinum sp.
GGTTGCAACCAATGATGTTCGGTTTATAGATCAATCAGATTTTGATTCGCACGAAGTACGGGTGTGTATTAATCAGGGGCGAGTATTAGATGATAACCGACGCCCAAAAGACTATACCAATCAACAATATCTTCGTAGCACGGAAGAAATGCAGGAATTGTTTTCAGATATCCCCGAAGCCTTAGAAAATACCATAGAAATTGCCAAGCGCTGTAATGTCGAGCTTATCCTGGGTAAAAACTATTTACCTGATTTCCCGGTGCCGGAAGGGATGACTTTAGATGAATTTTTTATAGATGCATCTCGTAAGGGTCTGGAAGAGCGGTTGCTTCAGTACCCTGCGACAGGTAATGGAACTGATGAGGAAAACCGGAAAGTCTATTTAGAAAGACTGGAGGTTGAACTAGGGGTGATTACTCAAATGGGTTTCCCTGGTTATTTTATGATTGTTGCCGACTTTATTCAATGGGCTAAAAACCAGCTTATTCCAGTAGGACCTGGTCGAGGTTCAGGTGCAGGCTCTTTAGTCGCATATGTATTGAAAATCACTGATTTAGACCCGATTGAATTTGATCTGTTATTTGAGCGGTTTTTAAACCCAGAAAGGGTTTCCATGCCCGATTTCGATATTGATTTCTGTATGGATAGACGGGATGAGGTGATTGACTATGTGGCGCGGTATTACGGTCGTGACCATGTGTCTCAGATTATAACTTACGGATCAATGGCTGCAAAAGCGGTTATTCGAGATGTTGGGCGTGTCTCTGCATTTTCTTATGGTTTTGTTGATGGTTTGGCAAAATTAATTCCTTTTGAAATTGGAATGACTTTAACTAAAGCATTGCAGGAAAGCCCCGATTTAAAACAGCGGTATGAAACCGAAGATGATGTTAAAACATTAATCGACATGGCGCTTTCGCTGGAAGGAACAGTAAGAAATGCGGAGAAACATGCGGGGGGTGTGGTTATATCTCCAACTAAGCTAACGGATTTCTCAGCACTATATTGTGAGCAAGGCGGCGGAAATTTAGTTACCCAATTTGATAAAGATGATGTAGAAGCCGTAGGGTTAGTTAAGTTTGATTTCTTGGGCTTGCGTACACTGACCATTATTGATTGGGCGTTACAAACGGTTAATGCCAAGAAAAAGTTGCTAGGTGAAGACCTGGTTGATATTACGCAAATTCCCAGAGATGATCCTCAAACCTATGAGATTTTTGCAGAATGTCAGACCACGGCGGTGTTTCAGTTAGAGTCTCGGGGGATGAAAGAGCTCATTCGCAAGCTTAAACCAGATTGCTTTGATGACATTATTGCTTTGGTGGCACTGTTTAGGCCTGGGCCATTAGAGTCGGGCATGGTTGATGATTATATTAATGTAAAACATGGGGCTAAAGCCGAATATGCACATGATTTATTAATCCCTATATTAAGCCCAACCAATGGTGTAATTTTGTATCAGGAGCAAGTGATGCAAATTGCCCGTGAATTAGCGGGTTATACCTTGGGCGGGGCGGATATGTTGCGTCGAGCCATGGGTAAGAAAAAGCCAGAAGAAATGGCTAAGCAACGAACAATTTTTACTGAAGGTTCGATAAACAACCAGATTGACGAATCAATAGCAACTTATGTTTTTGATTTAATGGAGAAATTTGCTGGCTATGGTTTTAATAAATCACATTCAGCGGCCTATGCTTTGGTGGCTTATCAAACAGCATGGCTAAAACGACATTATCCTGAAGCATTTATGGCAGCGGTTTTATCGGCTGATATGGATAACACCGATAAAGTGGTTATTTTAATTGAAGAATGCCGAGAAATGGGGCTGTCTGTCTGCCCGCCAGATATTAATCTATCGCAATACCGTTTTACAGTAAATGATAAAAATCAAATTGTTTATGGTATTGGTGCGATTAAAGGCGTGGGTGAATCTGCTATTTTAGATTTATTAGATGAGCGGGATGAGAATGGTCTTTTTACGGGGTTATATGATGTTTGTAAGCGAGTTCAATCAAGAAAGGTTAATCGTAGGGCATTAGAAGCTCTAATTAAAGGGGGGGCTTTTGATAGTGTTGACCCAAACCGAGCAGCGCATCTGGCTGAGCTGACAATTGCCTTAAAAGTCGCAGATCAGCATGGAAAAATGAGACTAGCTGGTCAGAACGACTTGTTTGGCTTAGCTGTTCAGGTCGATAAAAGTGATGATGAGGAAGCATACTCCACAGTTGTTGAGGAATGGACTGAAAAAGAACGGCTAGATGCGGAAAAAATTACCTTAGGTTTGTACTTAACAGGTCATCCTATTGATCAGTATGAGGCAGAATTAAAGCATATCAGGCATGGGTCTATTGGTTCATTATTGGCTGATGCCGAAAGATCAAAATCAAAGATGGAAGGGCGAGTCGCTGGTTTAATTGTTGAAATGCGTACGCGACAAACCAAAAGAGGAACTATGATGGGGTTTGCAACACTGGATGACCGTACAGGCCGCCTAGAGGTAGCCGCATTTAGCAAAACCTTTGAGCAGTACAAGGATATTTTATCTAAAGATACCTTGTTAGTTGCAGAAGGGCCGTTAAGTATTGATGATTTCTCTGGCGGGCTGCGCCTAACTGCCGATAAAATGTATACCTTTGAGCAGGCAAGAGAAATGTTTGCTAGATGTATACTCTTGAAGTGGGTGACTTTAGAGGGTCCGGTTTCTTTTGTTAATGGCTTGAAAGAAACCATACAGCCGTTTTTGGGAGGCAATTGCCCAATACAGATAGCTTATTGTTCTGCTGAAGCTAAAGCATCGGTTCAATTAGGTGATGAATGGCGAGTGCATCCAACTGATGAGTTGGTTTTGCGCTTGACTCGGTTTTTGTCTGAGGATGTTGTCGAAGTAAGGTATCGTTAAAGCTAGTGCGGTAAATTGATGTATCTTTCAGATAAAGCCTTAAAGAAGCTACTCAGTTAAGGAATGTGCAATAAATAACTTTACAGCTATATAAATTGGAAGTTATTTAAAGCACACTCTTAAGTATTATTGACTAAGACTCAGAACTCGTAGGAATTTCTGGCTTAACATTTGTTTCTTTATTTTCAGAAGGTGCCTGTTTGGGTTTGGGGCTTGGTTCTGAATGACTCATTTGTTTTTGTTCTGCAAATTGATTGTCGTAGGATCTAGGTGGTTCTTGATTGCTAGGTTTATTTACGTGCTTTTCAGGTGCAGGTTTATTGCTTTGAGCTTGAGTGTCATTATCTACAGCTGATTCTTGTTTTTGCTGCGGTTTTTTGTAATTTGGATTACGTGGACGCCTGCGACTATGGTTGTTGCTTCGTCTGGCGTGTTGTCCAGTTGTTGCTTTTTCTGTTGTTTTTTTCTCAGT
>WTAG01000584.1 GCA_013139755.1 Methylomarinum sp.
ACTTGGATTCGCTTCACCCGCTTTTACCTGCAATTTAATATATGCTTGTATTTTTTTTGCCATTTTTCACTCCAGATGGGTACAAACGCATTTTCAGCTCCCCAAGAAACAAAAATCTCCATTCTAAAAAAGAACGGAGATTCAATAAACTATTTTGTAATTATTTAAAGCTTTTCTACTTGGCCAAATTCCAACTCAACAGGTGTAGAACGACCAAAAATTAAAACAGAAACCTTTAATCGACTTTTTTCGTAATTTACTTCTTCGATATTACCGTTAAAATCTTTAAACGGTCCATCAATAACTCTTAGTGTCTCACCAACCTCAAACAACACTTTAGGTCTTGGTTTATTAACACCTTCTTCGACACGATTCAGAATTGCATCCGCCTCTTTATCAGAAATTGGCGCTGGCCTATCTGAAGTTCCACCAATAAACCCTAGCACTCTTGGGATATTGCGCACCAAATGCCATGTTTCATCAGTCAATTCCATCTGAACCAAAACGTATCCAGGAAAGAACTTTCTTTCACTTTTACGCTGCTGCCCCATACGCATTTCTACAACTTCTTCCGTAGGAACAAGAATCTTTCCAAAGCTATCTTGCAAGCCTTCCAGCTCAATCTTTTCTTCTAAAGCTAATTTAACTTTATTCTCGAAATTTGAATATGCATGAACCACATACCAACGTAGAGCCATTAGTTACACCTGACCAGTTAAATTACGGATACCCCAAAACAGGAACATATCCAAAAACCACAAAACCAAACCCACAATAAAAACCATCCCAAACACTAACAAAGTTGTTCTTATTGTTTCTTCGCGACTAGGCCATACTACCTTCCTTACTTCTTGCTTTGATTCCAGCGCGAAGCCCCAAACGTTTTGACCTACGCTTGTTGTCAACATAATAGCCAAGGCAATCATTATGATCGCAACCAATGCCAGCACTCTATATAGCAATGCAAAGCCAGGTACATCGGCAAAATAATAAAAAGCGGCTATACCAGCCACCACAAATACAAGAGACAAACCTTGCTTTATAACATCAAAAACTTTTGATGTTTCTTCCGCCTGTGCATTCATTTATATACTTAGAATTTAATTATTGAGTAATATTCTGAACTGGCAGGCCAGGAGGGACTCGAACCCACAACCTGCGGTTTTGGAGACCGCTGCTCTACCAATTGAGCCACTGACCTAATTCAGAAAACCTAAAGAACCGAGAATTGTACTATAGAATAAAAAAGATCTCAAATAATCTTTTAACATAGATCCTCGAAACACACTTAAACAACATCCTGGAGCTCATAACCGGATTTGAACCGGTGACCTCTTCCTTACCAAGGAAGTGCTCTACCGACTGAGCTATATGAGCACTTTTGGATCAAAAAAGAATTGGAGCGGGTGATGGGAATCGAACCCACATAATCAGCTTGGAAGGCTGGAGTTCTACCACTGAACTACACCCGCAGACATCTTCTTTACAACAAAGATGGTGGAGGGGGGAGGATTCGAACCTCCGAAGGCTGAGCCGTCAGATTTACAGTCTGATCCCTTTGGCCACTCGGGAACCCCTCCTGAACCTAGTATTATGAGGGTACCCACCCTCAGAGTCAACAGTTATTTTAAATATTTATCACCTCAATCCCAAAAAAAATCATACAACTCTTAATTTCATTAGATTTAAGCAATTAATTCAAGAACTAACCCTTATTTAAAACATTCATAGCCATAGACATATCACCCATCACTATTCTATCCATCTGAGATTCAAGCCGCTCAAAAGCAGCCAGCATCAACCCCCAATCCTCTTTAGACGGGTTAGACAAAACAAAATCGGCTACTTTTTTTCCTGAGCTTGGCCGACCAATACCTACTCTTATTCGGTAAAAATCCTTCTCGCTCAAGTTAGCAATAATATCTCGCAAACCATTATGCCCGGCATGACCACCGCCCTTCTTAAGCTTGACCACCCCAGCACTTAAGTCCAACTCATCATGAGCAACCAAGATTTCATCTACAGCAATCTTATAGTATCGAGACACAAGCCCCACTGCCAACCCACTGCGATTCATAAAACCCTGAGGCTTTAGAAAAATTACCTTTGAACCACCTACTTCACCTACAGCCACGCAGCCCTGGAATTTCGACTCGTTAGACCAAGCAACGCCGCACCTATCAACCAACTGATCCAAAAGCAAAAACCCGGCATTATGCCGGGTTTTTTCATATTGCTGACCAGGATTTCCCAAGCCAACTATAAGCTTAATCATTTAAATCACACCTTTTACCGAGATTAACTCTCTTCAGTAACAGCTTCTTCAGATGACTCTTCATCATCATCGTCTTTTGGTCCGCGAGTTTTCATTACTTGCGCAACCGTGTGATCATGGTCAACACCTTGAGCCAGAGCCAGAATCTCAACCCCCTCAGGAAGAACCAAGCTAGAAAGATGAATCGAACCACCTAGCTCCACATCAGACAAATCTATCTCAATAAACTCAGGAAGAACCGCTGGCAAACAAGAAACTTCAACATCAACCATCGAATGAGTTACAACACCACCCATTTTAACACCAGGACAAACATCTTCATTAATAAAGTGCAACGGAACATGCACTTTTAATACATGAGTCAAATCAATACGCATAAAATCCAAATGTAAAATTTGACTTTTTGCAGGATGACGCTGAACACCCTTTAAAATCGCTTTCTCTGTCTTGCCGTCTATCTTCAGATCCAGCACATGAGAATAAACAGCCTCATGATCCAGATGCTTAACAACATCATTATGATCCAAAACAACCGACTGAGGCGCAGCTTCGCCACCATAAACCACCGCAGGAACTTGACCGTTACGTCGAACTGCTCTTGCCGCGCCTGTACCTGATAGATCGCGATTTTCAGCTACAAACTCAAATACGTTAGACATCTTTTTCTCCAAACTCGCTCTTACAAGCACTACACAACAAATTATATTTAATCAACATAAAGCGAGCTAACTGATTCACTCTCAGCAATTCGCCTAATCGTTTCAGCAAGCATCTCAGCAACACTTAACTGCCTAATTTTATCAACTGAAAGCAACTCTTGATTCAACGGTATAGTATCCGTCACAATCAATTCATCTAGAACAGAATTCCTTACATTTTCTGCTGCAGCTCCCGACAACACAGGGTGTGTACAGTATGCAACAACCTTTATCGCCCCATTAGCCTTAAGTGCTGCTGCGGCATGACACAAAGTTCCAGCTGTATCAACTAAATCATCAATCATGACACAAGTCCGCCCAGAAACGTCACCGATAATATGCATTATCTCCGAAACATTTGCCTTTGGACGCCTTTTATCAATAATTGCCAAATCAGCATCATCTAGTCGCTTTGCCAAAGCTCTCGCTCTAACAACACCACCAACATCTGGTGATACAACAATCAAATTTTCATACTTTTGACGCCAAACATCGCCCAACAACAGAGGTGATGCATAAACATTATCCACTGGTATATCGAAAAAACCTTGGATTTGATCTGCGTGAAGATCAACAGTCAAAACACGATCCGCACCTGCGGTAGCTATCATGTTTGCAACTAATTTTGCGGTAATGGGCACCCTTGCAGAGCGCGATCTTCTATCCTGACGCGCATACCCGTAATAAGGTATAACAGCTGTTATACGTGAGGCAGAAGCTCTTTTTAAAGCATCGACCATCACCAACAATTCCATTAAGTGCTCATCAGCCGGGGAACATGTCGGCTGGATTACGAAGACATCCTTACCGCGAACGTTCTCTTCAATCTCTACTACTATTTCGCCATCACTAAAGCGGTCTACAGTTGCCATGCCAAGTCGCATGTTCAACTTCCTCACTATACCCTCAGATAAAGCTCTGTTAGCATTACCAGAAAATACCATCATAGAGGCATCTTGCATTTAAGCACTCCGCTTGATTCTGTAAATGGAGATAAAAATTGGCTGGGCTGCCAGGATTCGAACCTGGGTATGCGGAGATCAAAACCCCGTGCCTTACCGCTTGGCGACAGCCCAATTAATCGATTCAGTCCAGTCTATCTAACAGCATCGATTTATTTAACCCCTGAGTCAAATAAACCTGCCATTTTTCTTTAAGAGATTCATGCGCCTCCACTGCAGATTCTTTTGAATC
>WTAG01000040.1 GCA_013139755.1 Methylomarinum sp.
GGAGCAGCTTTTGTGCAGAGTTGAGGCGGACGCAGGACGAACCGGGGCTTACTATTCGCTGCGTAGTGGCTGGATTTTGGGACACGGACGTCCCAAGATTCAGACAGTACGCAATGGCGCGCTGGAATCCATTTGTTGAGTATATCATTTGAGATAAATCTGTTCGCCTGAAAGGCGAAGGTTTTAACCTTATGCTGGAAAATAAATAAGCTATATTATCCTCTCTATTTTTAAAAAGGACTACTTAAGGAACCTCTGATCAAGTCCAATTATTTTTAGCTTGCTAAAACGGCCGATATTTTCCACCAAGATCGGCGCAATAGAATAACTATTACTTCTCACTTCGTGAAAAATAGCGACAGTTTTTTCTGCGCTAAATTCCAACCAACTTAATCAGAGGTTCCTAAAGTAGTGTGCATTGTACTCTGGTGTAAGTATATTCTCAGTGATTGGGTTCACTAGATTAGAGTGCAACTTCTAGAAAAATAGAAAGGCCTTTATGATAATTGAGATATTAAATAATTGACTGCTCCTTTTATACGCTCAAAAATTTTTTCATAGATAGCAATTTCTTTATTATAGGGGTCGCTTATTTCTACATGATCATTCGAATCAACTGCTCGAAAACTGCCTAATAAATAACTTTTCTGTTTAGTGTTTGGGTATTCATTTGCTAAGCGTTCTAAATGCGTAAGTTCCATTGCTAGTATAAGGTCACTTTGATTGACAATATCTGCCGTCAATGCTGTTGAATGACTATTTTTTAAGTTTACTCCATGTGAATCTGCAACTTTAATCATATTTGGGTCAGCAGGACGATTTTCATGTTTATGGAAGCCAGCAGAATGGAATATAACTTTTGTATTTTTAGTACCGGATTGTTCTGCTAAAGCCTCAGCTAATGCGCTACGGTTAATATTGCCATAACATAAAAATAAAATTGTATTAGATTGTTTTAATTTCTTGATTAAACGTTTTTGTACAAATTTGGATCCATGGTATTTAATTAAGGCTTTTGAACGGATTAATTCAAAAATGCGTAGCGTGTTTTCTTTCAGGATACTAAATAAATCAAATAATCCTGGTATAGGATCATAAAAAGATTGTACATCAAAGAAATGTCTTGTTGGATGAAGCCCTAGAAGCAGATCGCTAAGAATTTTCTTTTTACCTGGGTAACTAAATAGACGGGGATCATCCGTTTTACGTAAAACTTGTTCTAACCAATTTAAATCTGCAGAAAGTTTTCGGCAATAAATATTTTCTTTATAATCTGTGGTTTCAGGTAATTGCTTTAAAACTAATAAATCAAAAAGCATTTTTGGGAAATCTGCTCCTGCAGCATCAGCTAAAGGCAATGAACCCCAAAAACGTCCATTAATCTCCATTAACCAGTATTGTCCTGTTTCGGGTTGCCATTTAAATTCGACCATGGCGACACCATGCCAATTTAGAGCAGAAATGAGTTTTTCAGATGCTTGTAATAAAACAGGGTCAACACTAATGCTCTTACGTAAACAACTTCCACCACCACTTAACGGTAACTCATGGATTCGTTGATGCTGAAAAGCATAAACAATTTCCCCATGATTGGCTAGTAGCTCAATGCCTGTGCCTATTCCTTGGGCATATTGCTGGATAAGTAGCTGACAAAAAGGTAATAATTCTTTACTACGGTGACGTAATTCTTTGGGATTGTGTGCATAACAAACACTTAATTGTTTGCGTTGGCTGGCATTAGGAATTGATTGACCTGGTTTTAGTACAATTGGATAGTCAAGATTATCTGCTAATGATTCAACCTCTTGCATTGTAGAAACAAGATGGCTGAATGGGATTGATATATCTAAGGTTTTGGCAAGTTCAAGTGTTTTTGATTTGTCTAAAACTTGAGTAAGGCTATTTTTTTCAGCAATAGCTAATTGATTTCGCCAAGGGTCAAGTTTGTCTGATTCTGATAGCGGAATGAGTGAACGTTCAGTAACAGGAATGACAATATCATATTGATTTTCTTGTAATAAGTTGGCAATAAAATTTACAAAATCATTCGTTTCAACGAGAGGGTCAGGGTATTGAAAAAAAGATTTTGCATATTTTGAGGATTGACATAGAGGTTTATTGATCGCACTGGCAATATCACAATGAATACCTTGGCGGCTTAGAGAGCGTAAAATGGTTAGAGCAGTCACAAAGTCAGCATCTAAAATTAAGACTCGGTAAGGTGTTTTTGATGTTGAGTTCATGAGGTAATCCGCGGTGGTCTGACTTTGTTTCTTAAGTCTTCAATTTTATTTTCAATGAAGATGGCAATTAAATGTGAGAGTAACAGGCAAATGATTAAGCTGGATAGTACAAATATAGTACTTCCTTTTTCTATTTCAAAATTTAAATAAGAAAAAATCAGTAAGGATAATATTCCACATTGATAATGAACTAAATAAATTGGGTAGCTTAAGTTCCCTATAAGCAAGTCATATTTTTTTAATAACTTGTTTTTTGTTTTTATATGGGACAGGGTAAAGATAATATTTGCAGATAGAAATAGATTGATATAAAAACCAAGTGATTCTGATACATTAAAAAATAGTGATATAAAGTAATTCGAAATGATGAGAATTGATAATATTGTTATTTTTAAATGATTATTTTTAGCTAAAGGGTTTGCTTCAATGTAAAAAAGAAGAGCGCCTAGAGAAAAGGGGAGTGATGCTGCTGGAATGGTAAAGTATCTATAACTGAAACTCGCATCACCTATTAATAAATAAGAGGTATATAAGGTACTTGCTAAAAACCAGAGTAATGTAAAATATTTGTTTTTTGATATGCCAGAAGCAATCAGTATGTAATAAAATAGCTCAACTGTTAATGCCCAGGAAGGTGGGGTTAGTCTCGGTTCGCTATGGACTGAAAAAACAATGGATATATTTCTTAGTATACTTTCAAAATTTATTGGAAGGTAGATGTATGGACTAACAGTTTTAATCGATTCTTCGGAGACATTTAATATAAGAACTAATGAAAATAATATGGATATCCAATAAATAGGATAAATTCTAAGAAAACGGTTTGTTAGGTATCGGAATATACCTGCTAGGCTATATCCGTATGACTTTTTCATGATTCGAGTCATCAGATAACCACTTAATATATAAAACCCAAAGACTGAATAAGTACCAATAAAAGGGATATAGCCTAAATGACCTATAACAACAAAAATAGCTAAAATGGTCCTGTATGTACCAAACATTTATAACGGGTATCCAAGGCTTAATAATAATTCTTTAAACTCATTATCCATCTTTTCTGCTGTTTCTATAGGCAAGGGGCTAGCAATTTTTTGATGAGGCCGTGTATTTGATTGTGTACTTACCTGAGTTGATAATTTTTTGGGATCAAAATCAATATTAAGGTCTGATAATAATTGAAAGGTTTTTTCCTTATCATTAAAGTCTTCAGTCTTAAACTCAATAAATTGTACATTGGGTAAATGTTGTTTCCAATATTTTACTCGCGCTTCAATTTCATACCAATACCATAACCCTTTGTAAAAAGGGTGTTTAAATTCTGGGTCTTTATCCAGATACTCAGATATTTGAATCAGGTTATCCTGAGTAGTATAGTCTAGCCACCATTTATTACCTTCTTCAGTACCCGGGAAATCTTGTAAAGCATAGATAGAGTTGGCAACTTTTACTGGGTCACGGGTTAAATGTATAACTACCATTTTGTCTGAAAAATCTTTTTCAGCATATTCAATATATGTTTTGATAAACATATGATTAGATTCAAAGTAATGTAGATACCCCGCAGCTGCACGCCAAAGATTGACTGACTTTATATGCCAATACATGGAGCGCACGAAGTTTTCATTTCCATTTGCTTTAGCTTCTAATACTTCATTAAACATTGCAGGATAAGGTTCATGTTCGGCTTTACAGTTAGGGATAGAATTAAAAATATCCACTAATGTCATAGTGCCACTTCGTCCAGTTGTCGCAACAAAAATAATATTTTTTAGCTTATGGCAACGAAATCGATAATAGTGCCTAAACAGAAATGCACTGATTGCATTGTATTTTATAAAATGTATAAAAGTATTCATTGGCCTAATAATTGTATTTTTAAATATAAAAAACGTAATCTATCTTTAATTGATAAATTACTCCATCCTAACTTATTTATAATGGATTTTGCCTGGTGTTTATTTTGTACATAATAAGCTGCTAAAAAAGCTTCCTGCAAAGTTTCTCCAATAGCTAACTGAATAGCTGGGTGCATTGTTTTTGGGGCGATGTTAAATGAAATATGGTTTTCAAGAATTTGACATTTACCTAACAAGTTTTGCAAAACCTGAGCCGACATATTGCCACTATGTCGTCGTTGCTTTGCGGTAACAGTCTTATCGCATAATACGATACCATGTAATACAGCTTTCCTAGCCATATCAGCATCTTCAGCAACCATTCTGGAGTAGCGTGGATCAATGCCTCCTATTTTATCGTATAACTCTCGAGTCATCACAGTGGTGACAGGAGAGCCAGGGTTAAAGCTAAGAAAAGGTATGTATGCTTGTTGCCCCATAAAAACACAGTTATCTTGATCGGGATCAGGAAACTGTTGCCACCAGTTAGCAGCTGCATCTGCAAAGTAAGTGTGATCAGTTTTAGCTGTTGGTCCAAAAGGGCTGAGATCCGAAAAACTAAAATTAACTTGAGGGTATTTTTTCAGTTGGTTAACACGCCTTTCCAAATGATGAGGTAACCAAAGATCGTCACTGTCACAAAAAGCGAGCCAAGGGCTGGATGTAGCTTCAACTGCTGTTTTTCGAGCGATTGCTGCACCAGAGTTATCAATACGTAATGACTTAATTTGTGAGCCGTAACTGGCAATAACATCAGGTGTATTATCTGTAGAACCATCATCCACCACAATAATTTCACTGGCTGGGTAGGTCTGACTTAAAATAGAATCTAATGTTTCTTTTAAATAATCGGCTCGGTTGTATGCGGGGATGGCTACTGATATTTGATATGTCATTGTAATAATTTCTTTAATTAAGCAGTCGATAAAGTGGCCATGCAAAACGTTTTAAGAATTTTCCTATAAGTTTGGGCATATGTTTATCATTTTTCCAAGGTCCGCCATGATTTATACAGGCACAATAGAAACCATCAAGTACCGCTGTAGCACATTCATCATTGTTGTGTCGTAAGCAAATAGCTAACCAATCAAGCATATTTACAAAACAAAATCTGTATGTTGCTAGTATTTGAAGGCCAGAGCTATGTTTTTTTAAATACATAAGCTCATTACGAGCCATATAGAAATAGAAATGAGGTTTTCTTAATAATGAATTATCAGTACGTTCATGTTTGTGATAAATGATCGCATCTGTAGCTATATTTGTTAGATAGCCATTTGTTAAAATGCGATAAGATAACTCTGTATCTTCATAGTAGGCAAAGAGGTCTTCATAAAAAACGCCAATTTCTTTTAGCATGGATGATCGCAATAGCAATGCCGTACCCCAGAGACAAAATGATTGCTTTTCTTGTTTCCACTGATCTAATTGATTAAATGATTTTGTATACGTGATTTGTTTACTCTTTATATCAATAATGGAAGCTAAGTATTGAATTCTATCACTTCCGAAGTGGTAGATAATAGGGGTGACGGCGCCAATTTTTTCTCCAGTCTCTATGCAGCTAATAAGTTTATCTAAAGTGTCAGGTAAAACAACAGTATCATTATTAAGCACCCATATATAGTCTGCACCTTGTTGTAGTGAATAGTTAAAACCAAAGTTGTGTCCGCCCGTAAAGCCAAGGTTTTTATGCGTCTTTATGAGATTAATATCACCTTGCATATAAAGCTCATCAAGGCTTGTCTCTGGTTCGGTATTTTTATCTGTGTTATCAATAAGCAAAACATGGTAATTTGGGTAGTTAAGCTTAAATATTGACTCTAGGCATTCAAGTGTATCATTAATATTTCCATAATGGAGTATTTGAATAATAACTTTTAAATGTTGTTTTGTAGTCATATTGTTTATTGTTTATTGTTTATTGTTTATTGTTTATTTTTTGCAACGATAACATATTGTAGGTACTTCATATCTTCCATATGTTTTTTAAAAAATATATGCAATAAAGATATTTTTTTACCACTCCACCAATGAGGGTTAATTCCCTTGATAGAAATAATATCAAGATTATTATCTTTAAAAAAACGTTTTATACTTTTTAAAGTAAAAAATCTCAAATGAGTTTTATCTAATATTCCTGCTTCTGTATATTTAAAATCCTTATCGATTAAGATGTGTCTGATATTTTAAAAATATCTAAAATTAGGGATAGAGGCAATAATAACTCCACCGGGTTTTAAAAGTTGTTTTGCTAGAGTGATCGGTTTTTCAGGATCGGGAAAGTGTTCTAAGCTGTCATTAAAGGTAATAGCATCAAAGTAACTGACTGGGTAATTATTGGTATCTTCAAAAAATTCACATAGGACTTTGTCAAGATTTTTTGAGGCTATCTCTGCTGCTTCTTTAACAGGCTCTACCCCCCATATTTCAATTTGACGATCTTTTTTCAATTGCTTGCCAAAAAAACCTGAACTGCATCCCACATCAAGTAAAGTGGCACACTCTGCAGGTATGAACTCAAGTAATTCAGTTCGTTCTTCTGTATAGTACTTCATGTTTTTTCTTTTAGTATGGGGATTTATATCTGATTATATTTTTTATTTCGGCTCTTCTAAATTTTGAGTGGGTAACTAAGTTTAAGTTAAATGGTATTTTAAGTGGAGATATAGAGCTAGAGCCATCTCCTTACACACAACTATTAACCCGGCCCTTCAAAGCTTACGAGCTATTTGAACACCATACACGCAGTCTTGAATCCTCTGGAAACCGGTCCAGATGCTTTTAGCAGCTATATCCCCATCTGATTTTTGGCCTAAGAATCACCTAATGTAGCTAAGTTTCTTAGCACGGTGTTAAGCGGTGGTGCCTTTTTGGGAACTGTCTTTTCTAATTAAAGTATAAGACGATTTCCATTATAAAGGATCACAAAGATCAATTCAGCCGGTAAGTTCAGGGAAAACACGCCCTAAGCCCATCAAGTACATCACTCGCCATGCAATAATTATAGCCATGATTAAGGTTTATTCAATAAGCTCACAGGCTTGCGCTTCACTTTCGATGGCTCGATTGCTTAATTAACGCCATATTAGTGGTGCCTTACCCGTAGGTGGGTTTATTTATTTTGCTTGAACCTAGGTAACTTCAATACCTTCTTTTCCGTTAATTGGAAAGGTACAGCGTAATACTTTAATTTCTTGCTGTATACGCCTTGATTTTTCACCTTTTCGTCTAGGCTTGGTAAAGCTAATATAACTTAATGTTTCTTGTTTTTCTACACCAGAGCAAAGTGTTTCATCCTTTGACAATTTATGATTACGCTTGGCTCTAATTAACCAATCCGCAGGTGATTTAAGGCTTTGCTTTTTACCATTAGACTTAATATATCTCTTTCTCTATCAGCGACATAAATTAATCGGCTTTGTGGGTAATTCTCGGACATTTCTGCGGCCCGCTTTAACCTTCTCCCCAGCGTTAACTTTCTTTTATCTTGGTCGTCTGTCTTTATTTTTCCTCTCGGCCACATCCATACACTACTGATACTTAGGAACGTGTATGGAATAACTTCCCAAAGTTATAACGCAGGTTTTTTGCTTCAGCTGGGATGATCTCATGAGGCGCATAGTTATTCTACGCAACGAATGAGATCATCCCAGCTGAAGCAAAAAAACCAGTTAGAGAT
>WTAG01000160.1 GCA_013139755.1 Methylomarinum sp.
ATCAGCAAAAGTTAATTCATTTAAATCAATTAACACAGAACAAATAGTATCAATTGATAATGAGGTAACAGTCTTAGTTGGGATGAATGAAGCAGGAAAAACCGTTTTTTTAAAAGTATTAGAAAAATCAAATGATGCTCAAGGGTTAGCTGAATTCAATATTGTTGATGATTACCCAAGAAAAGATTTATCGAAATACCAAAGAAAACATAAAAATAATTCTGAAGAAGATCATGATGAAGCATCCGCCCTAACGTATCAACTAACGCCTGAAGAGATCGTTAATATTAATAATGATCTAAATATTCAACTATCTAGTGAATTCACATTTTCAATAACTCACCTTTATGATAATTCTCTAAGAATAAGTCTTAATATTGATGAGTCCCCCGCTATTAAAAACCTATTAACCAATTCAACTTTAAGTACCGACACAAAAAAAATACTAGAGGAATCTAGTTCAATTCGAGAAATTCCAGAACTCTTAAACGATACAAGTCTAACTCCAGGTGATCAACTTTTTTTAGATGAAATAAACGAACGTATTTCTAAGACTAAATGGAATTCAATAGTTCAGCATGAGGCTTATCAATGGCTAAAGAAAAAAACACCAAAATTTCTTTATTTTAGCGATTACGATATTTTACCTAGTAAAATAAATATTCCTGACTTAGTAAATCGAATAAACAACCCTGAACTACTTCAATCACAGCATCATGCGATTTTGGCATTATTACGAGTTGCTGATATTGAAATCGATGAAATTGAATCACCAAGTGAAGGATATGAACATCTAAAAGCACAAATCGAAAGTGTATCTATTAGTCTTACTGATCAAATAATGGAATTTTGGAAACAAAATGAAGATATTGAAGTTGAAATAGACATCAAATCAGACTCTACAGATGAAGCTCCTTATAACAACGGTTCTAACCTTTACCTTCGTATAAAAAGCCGTAAACATAGAGTAGGAACCCCTTTTGATCAACGCAGTCGTGGCTTTATTTGGTTTTTTAGCTTTCTTGTCTGGTTTGATAGTGTAAAAGAACAAATCGATTCAGAAGAAGATATTATCCTTTTACTTGATGAACCTGGACTAGCTTTACATGCTTTAGCCCAAGAAGATTTTCTACGTTACATAGATGACCTATCTCAAAAGCACCAAGTTATTTATACGACTCATTCCCCATTCATGGTTCACTCAGATAGATTACACCAAGTAAGAATGGTTGAAGACAAGGATAAAATCGGCACAGTTATATCTGATAATATTTCTGGTTCTGATGCACGAACAATATTTCCTTTACAAGCAGCTCTAGGATGGACTGTTGCACAAAACCTGTTTATTTCAAAAAGAAACCTATTAGTTGAAGGTGCTTCAGACTTAATTTATTTAAAAGCAATATCCTCAATACTTGAAACAGAAGGAAGAACTGGATTACAAGAAAATATAACCATAGTTCCTGTTGGTGGTCTTGATAATGTTGTTACATTTATAGCTCTTTTAGGTGCAAATAACCTAAAGATAGTTGTGCTTCATGATTACAGTGGAAACCAAGAGCAAAAAATCAAAAAAGTTATCCAAGAAAAAATAATTAAATCAAAAGCAATCCTAAACCCATCACAATTCAGAGATCTCGATAAAATAGGGGAAAATGGTCAACCAAGTGATACTGAAGACCTTTTCGATAAAGATCTTTACCTTGAATACTTTAACAAAGCATTTGCTAAAGTATTAGATGGAAAAACAATCAACAAACAAGACCTTCCATCCCGTCCTCGCATTGTTACTCAAATTGAAGCTTATTTAAAAGAAGAAAAGATTAGTCTTAGACCTAGCCAAGGATTTAACCATTATACGGTTTCATCATACTTTGCCAGCAACCCGCCTACATCAGTGAGCGAAGACACTTTAAGTAGATTTGAAGCTCTATTTAAAGCAATTAATAAAGAAATAAAATAAACGTTAAATGGCAAAATTTAATAATTCCGAGAAGATGCTAAAAGGACAGAAGAATTAGGTCTTAGAGCTGATGAGATCGCTTTTTATGATGCTATTGCAGATAACGAAAGTGCAGTTCGAGAATTACATGATGATGTTTTAAAGAAGATAGCTGTTGAATTAACAGAAAAACTAAGAAAAAGTGTCACTATTGATTGGCGAAATAAAGAAAGTGTTAAAGCGACTATTCGGCGTGAGGTTAAGCGAGTTTTGAGACGTTATAAATACCCACCAGATAAACAGGCTGCTGTTTTGTCTGACCAATGGGCAGTAAGTTAGTAAAGATAGATTTATTTGAGATGAAAAAAACTCAAGGAAGTGTTTATTGGGTGCAAGAGAAAAAACGCTGAAAATGAGCATTGTGAAAAACATTACTACGAGAAAAAATTGAATTATAAAATACCCTTTCTACTCACAACCTTACTGTTTTCTTGTGTATCCAATGCACAAGAAGGTAATTCAACATTTCAAAGCTTTAACAAAGCTAAGAAAGCTCTAGCAGGGCAGGTCTATAGCCAGTTACCGAACAAAACTTTATATTGCGGAGCTTCATTCAAAGGAAAGAAGGTCATCGATTCTAATGGCTTTTACTCATCTAAATATAAAAAGCGTGGCAAAAAAATAGAATGGGAACATGTGGTGCCAGCTGAGAATTTTGGAAGATCATTTAGTGAGTGGCGGAATGGGGATCCTCTATGTGTTACAAAGAAAGGGAAGTCGTTTAAAGGGCGGAATTGTGCGTCTAATCTGAATAAGGAATATCGTTATATGCAGGCTGATTTATACAATCTTTATCCCGCTGTGGGGGCTGTGAATGCTTTAAGAAGTAATTATCGGTATGCGATGATTGCAGGAGAAACTTTGGGGGGGTGTGAGATGGTTATTGATGATCGAAAAGCTAATCCGCCAAATCGTGCGAAAGGTGTTGTTGCTCGGGTATCTCTTTATTTCGCTGAAACGTATAAGCGATATAAGTTAAGTGATTCTCAACGTAAATTATTTGAAGCTTGGGATAGGCGGTTTCCTGTTACTGGGGTTGAGTGTAAACGAAATAAAATTATCGAGGAGCTCCAGGGGAATATTAATCATGTAATGAAGAAGCGTTGTGGATAGTTGTAGTTGTCTCAGTGACTCGTTGATGATTTTTTTATTGTTGTTCTCTTTTTGCATTTTTAACAATTAGCTCAACATAGTCATCATGAGTAATTTCTTTATCAATCTTTCTTTGCATTTGTTTGATAGCGAAGTCTGATACTTCACCGCCGGCTGTTCTTGTGATATCAACTGCTTGTTTTATTGATTTATTAATTTGTTTTTTCATTTTAGTTTTATTTTAGACTATCCACAAAGACATTTTTATAAGAGTGTCTTTGTGGATTATATTGTTGTTTATATCATCGATATTCCGACAAAAATTACAGCTAATATGATTGCAATAACTAATAAAACGACAACAGTTTTCATTAGCCATTTCCAGATTTTTGGACCTTTATATTTTGTTGCAGCGTTCCAGCATGCAAACATTATAAACATGTTGTAAGATAAATTTATAACAGCTAATACAATAGCAAAAATTGGTCCCAGGGGATCAGCTACAAAAGATATTAAATTTAATAAAAATCCAGCTCCGATCCAATATAGCCAGAATGTTTTTGCGAGACCTAAGTCTCCATTTTTAAGTTGTGAAAAAAAGTTCATTTGTGGTATTCCTTGTTTAAAAAAATAATTCCTTTTGCTAGAAGTGTTTTTTTTTCTGTGTGTATTTTT
>WTAG01000476.1 GCA_013139755.1 Methylomarinum sp.
GTCTGTGAAGAGGCTGAGATAGATGAACAATGGTCATTTGTAGGAAATAAATCTAATCAACGCTGGATTTGGTATGCGGTTGAACACTCAACAAATGTTATTTTGGCTTATGTTTTTGGTAGACGAAAAGATATTGTTTTTAAGGAATTAAACGCCTTGCTAGCACCTTTAAAAATCAAACATTTTCACACCGATGACTGGGGAGCTTATGAACGATATATTGAACCCAATAAGCACGAAGTGGGGAAACGTAATACTTAAAAAATTGAACGTAAGAATTTAAATTTAAGAACATGGATTAAGCGGCTGACACGAAAAACAATTTGTTTTTCAAAGTCAGAAAAAATGCATGATATTGTTATTGGTTTATTGATTAACAAAGCCGAATTCGGTGTGGATATTCATGCTTAACTACAAATTCGACCCACCACCCTTTTTTCAATATATCAGGCAGTAATGATGTGGTTATCAGAAAACCAAAGGCTTCCATTACACAGCTAATAGGAAAACCTCGGTTCACCCAGCGTCCGGCTCAACCCTGCACAAGAGCTGCTCCGTTAAACCTACCTCAATGGCTTGACGGCTATCGGTACAAACGAGTGGGCTGCACTCTATCCAACTTCACCACTCATAGCTTTGGAAACAACACTCCGTTTCTGATACGAGTGGGTATCACGGGTGATATGGCCGAAATAAAAGGTGAGAGCATACTTCATGAGATCATCGCTCAATCATAGACTCATACTCACTCTTAGCCACAAGATTCCGTTCTGTTTTGAATAGCCTGTTTGCAGTCAGATCAAACCATTGTTGTGGTTTAAGCAATAAGGCTCGATGCAATAGAAACTCTGTTTGTGATACTGTGACTTCAACAATGACTGATAAGTCGTGTAACTGATAGGTCAATATAAGATAACTCCAACCAATTGAAATTGAAGTTATCCTACCATCTTTATATTATTGTACACTTATCTATTGTTCATCGTTTAATTGCTTAACAAGTTAAATTATTATTAAATAACTGTAATTAACCTATCTGTCGGCTTTATAAGTAGCAGCCCCTTGCAAAAAAGACTATATAAAATAAATACTTGCTGATTAGTTCAAATAGGTAATAATCAATATTACCCCCTATACTTTATCTCCTTTATCTCCTTTATCTCCTTTATCGTTCATCATCATATAGGACAATTGTTTTGTACCTTTACCGCATTTGCTTCATTAACAAGTGTATTTAGTTGCTCATTAGTTAATAGGCCTTTTCTTAACTGAATATATAGACGACTTTTGAAAGCATTCATATGCCCACATAATGCCTTATCATTATTTTGATTTTGATCAAGAGTGATTTTGATTGCTTTAACCAATGGAGCATTTACAAATTTAGTAGAATCGGCAGGTAATCCGTAATCATTTACTTGACTAATAATGTTTTCAGTCAGAGGAATCTTTAGTAGATAGGTTTGTGCTATAAAACTGCTATCTAAGGCAGTGCTTGCACAAAAGTCATCAATTTGTATGTTTGGATCTGCATTATAATATTGAGGAAAGTATTTTCCCTGAGTGTCACTAACCCTTATTCTTATGGGGCTAAAAATATCTGTTTCACCATAGCTATAATCTCCATCAACGCCAGGGTTAATAAAATCTGGGGAACGTTGGAAAACGCCTTTTTCTTCATAAATAGTTACTTGTAGCCCTTCTTTAATTAACTCATCAGTTTCTGTATCGTAAACACGGCCTTCACCTTTAAACCTAACAGGCTCGATAATTTCAATCGGGGTTGTAACCAACATGTTTTCATTTACATTACTAATGCTATTATTTGTTACTTCAACAATTGTACTAGAACAAAAATCAAACGATTTGTAACCGTTTAAGTTACCTAAATACTTCGGATAAAAACTTGCTGGGGATGAAGGTGTGCTTTTAAACATGATTCGATAACTCCCTATGGGTAAATTACCACTGTTAAAAAAGCCATTAAAATTTGTAACACTACTTCCAAGATGCTCATGATTTGTTGAGTTGTAAAAATCAACTTTAATATTGGAAATTGTATATATTGGCTCTATAGCATCAACTACAGTACCAGTAATACTACCTGTAAACTCAATTGCGATACACTGGAATGAAAAGAAAATACCAAGTGCAGCATATATCAACCTAATTCTCATAACTTCCACCATTTTATTTTTTTTAAAGACATTCATACATTCAAAATTGACTTATTTGAACTTCATTCGGCGGTTCGACTGTCCTTTTAGGATTCGTAACTTTCTGCCCCTACCTTTCAATAGGTATAGCTTTTCTAGAATTGATATATACTCCTTATTAACTAACATTTCTACTGAGTATTTTTATCAGGAATTGGATATTTGAATTGCTATTCCAATTTGTTTAAGCAATGTTATACAAAATGGACAGAAAACAAAATACCATAGCTACCCTGTTCAACACCTAGCCAGCAATTTCGCTCTATCAACCTGTAAGGCTTTTTTGTTCTTTCTCTAAGTACATAATACCTCCCGGCAATAATTATTAACCCTAAGTAATGGTACTTCTTATCTCTCGCTTCATCCTGTTTTATTCAGCAAAAGTAGCATCTAACTTTCTAGCCATTGCTCCTCGGCACCCATGCTTAAAAGCATTCATCTTTGACTTGGCCTGTTGCTTACTCCCACGGTTTCCAAGACCTGATTAGCTCCGATTATTTCTTTCATCTCTCTGGTGTCCAGCCATTTGTAATACCACTCCCAATATATTTATACTTAAACTGAGAAATTGTCATTCCTGCAAGCTCTTAGCAGGAATCTATGTGTGAGGATGGATTCCCGATTAAAAATTTCGGGAATGACGACTATTGCCGTTATTATTTATTGGGATTGGTAAACTTCACTTTATTTCTCTCGCAAAGTACGCTGTGGCCTTTTTCACCCAAGGGCAGCATGTAATAAATCTCTCTCCTGAGTTACTCTTGCAAGCTCCTTCTTTAGGCGTTTATTTTCATCATAGATATGTTCGTCTGTTCTCTCAGTCATGTTCTTCGGCTTAGAATATTTCCCTATCCAAGTATGTAAGGTATTTACATTCACACCCAAGTTTCTGGCTGTTGCTGTAACAGAATGATCAGAATCAACAGCTAACTTAACAGCTGATTCTTTAACTTCTGATGTATAGCTATTTGGTTTTTTGTTTCTTCACTCATTTTAGGCACACTTATTTTCTTTAAAGGTATTTTAAGATATGTGTCCTGTTTAGTGTAGCCACTTCAAAAACCAATAAGACAATACTGGTAACAATTCACAAAATCAGGATGACTAAATTCTGATTTACAATATTGTTTTTTCATGATTTCATCCTTAGTGCAGATACAAAAGTACATCTTTATTTTTTGCATAACACAGGATTTGCGTATATAGGAAAGACAGCGCTTGTACCTATTTAAAATGAGTATTGAGATGCTCTAAATACGCAGGTTCAATCCAACTTGTATCGCCAGCAATAACATCTCCAGCATGAAATGTCGGGATTTGATCACGAATACTAAGATAGGTATTGGTCATTATCAATGGCTGTAAAATATTATCAATATGCGGGGCATTTTTTAAAACAAAACCTTTTCCTAAATCACTGGACTTCATATTTGATGTGGTAACAATCATAAATTTATCAGCAGGAAGCAGCCCCCCTTCGCCATATTCTTCGGTAATAACAAATGTCTTCTCATAAATCAACACGTCACCTAGCCACTTGACCAATGGTGCAGACATGTTGAACCACATGATGGGTGTGATATAAATAATGATATTCGCCCATAACAGTTTGGTCACTTCTCTTTCCACATTCCAGGTGTCTTTAGTGACATCTGAAATTTTTATTTTATAACCCTTTTTAGTCAAGTTTGTTTCAGTTAGGTAAGCAAGAAAGCTATTTAATTGCCCTTTAGCATCAAAAATTGAGTATCCAGCAGTTACAAGTAATATTTTCATCATTTTTCCTTTTCTAGTTATATTTTGGACTTCGACAAACTCATCCAGTCAAGTAATTCTAAATTTTTCCTCAGCCATGTCTCAGCTGCTTCATCTTCGGTCTTATTTCCGCGGCTCACTGCAGAATCAAGCTCCGCAACAATTTCATTAGATAACTTGATACTATCCAGCAGCTTAATTTCATCGACTGAAAATAGCTGATCCAATCTATCTTGCCGAGCCAGAAGTACTGCTCTATCTTTTCCTCCCAATATTTTTTTTGGATCAGTCAACTCACGTATTTTGTATTTACTATGCAAAAATTGAGGATGCCAAAGCGGCACTACAATCCAACGTTTTTCTGCTACCGCCTGTTCAAAAGCTGCAACACACTGTTCTTGTGTCCCTGTTAAGAAGGTATAACCTGCATCTTTCAATTTGTATTCATCCATCATTTTAATAGAGAATCGTGTGATACCTGCCCCTCCCCCAATGCCTTGAATAATCGGAGTCATTTTTTCTTTAACCGAGAATTTTAATAGGTCACTGATTGCAGATACTTCTGAATCAGGCACATAGTCAGGCACACCCCATAAGGCATAAGGATTGTAATGTAAGCCCAATTCACGAGTGGGCGTTATTTCTTCGACACTTTCTTTGTACCCCCCATGGCTGGAGGGAAGCCAAGCTGAGGCAATCATATCAATTTTGCCTGAACGTAAATGATTAAAGTTTTCCTTATGAGGAGAGAAGCTTCGGATAACTGTAAACCCCATTCTTTTTAATATATTTGCAACAACAGCACCTGTGGCTCGGTGAAAAGAAAGATCGGTTACACCTAGCCTGACGACTTTTTCTTTGGACATCGAATCCGTTTGTTGAGCTATATTCACAGCTGAAACCATTCCAGTAGTCAGACTCGCTACTTTTATCATCAAGTTTGTTAAAAACTCTGTCACCTTTGTCATCTGAATTGTTCCATTATTTTAGCGATTAAAAATCGCGTGCGGGATTAGTTCCAGCGCGCCATTGCGTACTGTCTGAATCTTGGGACGTCCGTGTCCCAAAATCCAGCCACTACGCAGCGAATAGTAAGCCCCGGTTCGTCCTGCGTCCGCCTCAACTCTGCACAAAAGCTGCTCC
>WTAG01000439.1 GCA_013139755.1 Methylomarinum sp.
TGAAATAACTAATAAAGAGGCACCAATGTCGGCTGCAATCGCTTCCCATAAGGTTGCAAATCCAGTAAAAGCTAATACCGCAAAGGCCGCTTTAACCGTGAGTGCAAAGACTATGTTTTGCCGGATAATGGCCAATGTTCTTCTTGAATGATTGATCAGCCAGTGTAGTCTGGAAAGATCATCACTCATTAAGGCAATATCTGCCGTTTCAATGGCCGCATCAGAACCCATTACGCCCATGGCAATGCCTAGGTTGGCTCTAGCTAGTGCTGGTGCATCATTAACACCATCGCCTATCATTGCAACATGACCGTATTTTTCAATCATTTGACTGATAATGTCAACCTTGTCGGCGGGTAGTAATTCGGCATGAAATTCATCCATCCCTAGTTGTTGGGCAATATTTTCTGCAGTAATTTGATTATCACCCGTTAGCATTACTAAATGTTTTATGCCACTTTGTTTAAGCGAGTACAAAATTGATTTAATATCAGGCCGTGGCTGATCAGATACGGCAATCAGACCGCAAACATGTCGATCATTACCTACGGCAATTACAGTTTGTCCTGTTTTTTCTAGCGCAATGGCTTTGTTGCTGATTTCTACAATTTCCTCACTACGCTCTAATAGATAACGACGCGATCCTAACCAAAAATCAGTTCCGTTAAATAGTCCAGTTACCCCTTTACCGGGAAAAACAGTGATTTCATCTGCACTGGCAATAGTAATGCCTCGGTTTATTGTATGTTCTAAAATAGCTTTGGCCAGCGGGTGATTACTGCGTGATTCCAGTGCGGCTGCACGGCTTAGTAGTTCTTTCTGGCTGTGGCCATTTAAAGGGTAAACGCCGGTAACGAATGGTTTTCCACAAGTCAAAGTTCCAGTTTTATCAAAAGCAATAGCGTTAAGTTGCGCCGGTGCTTCAATATAAACGCCGCCTTTAATCAGGATACCTTGTCTTGCTGCACTGGCTAATGCAGCAACAATACTGACGGGTGTTGAAATGACCAGTGCACAAGGGCAGGCAATCACCAGTAACACAAGAGCACGGTAGAACCAATCTTGCCAAATACCGTGTAAAAACATAGGTGGAATGATGAATATTGCTAGTGCTAATAGCATCACGATTGGGGTATAAATACGGGCAAATTTTTCCACCCATTGTTCGGCTGCTGCACGTTTGCTGTGTGCTTCTTCCACCAGACGAATGATATGCGCCAAGGTTGTATCAGATGCGAGTTTACTGACCCTTATTTCTAGGGTTGCCTCACCATTAATACTGCCTGCAAACACGGTATCACCTGTTTGTTTGGTAACAGGAATACTTTCACCGGTTATAGGTGCCTGATTGACCGAGCTAACGCCCAATAAAACCTGGCCATCCAGTGGGATTTTATCACCTGGCGCGACCATACAATGCGCCCCGGTGCTGACTTCAGCTGCTGGTACAATGCATTCATGGCCATGCTGATCTTTAATGGTTGCGGTTGATGGTGCTAGATCCAGTAAAGTTTCTACTGCATGACGTGCGCGGCTAATACTCCAGCTTTCTATCATTAATGACAGGGAAAACAAAAAACTGACGGTTGCCGCCTCAAACCATTCATCAATGATCATTGCACCGATAATGGCAACGATCATCAATAAATTCATATCTGCACGCAAGTGACGGAGTGCATAAAAGGTTTTAACAATGACATGTCGAACGCCGAATATAACAGCCAGAGCATAGGCGTATTTTTCAGGGACAGGCATAGCATGCTGGGCATGCGCATTAAACAGACTATATAAATAGGGAAAAATATCGTCCCATTGTATAGCCCAGTTTTCAGGATGACTGAGAAGGCGTTGAATATCTGTAAAAGTGCCAGCCATCTGGATATGTATGAGTATTCCGGCAAGGATGAGTAATCCACTAAGCGTGGTATAGATAGTCTGTGAACGTTGCCGTTGCCTGTTGTCAGGCTGTGTTTTCCCAGCTTGCCAAGGTGTGGCTTTCATTCCTGTGGCGGCAACTGCTTTAATGATGATTTTTTCAGATACCAGATTGGCGTCAGGAATAATAGTCATTCGACCATTGATAACATCAAAAACCAGCTTGTCTGCCCCGCCTATTAATGGGCCTATTTGCTCCTTTAATATAGAAACTTCTTCTACACAATCCAGACCTTCGATTTTAAAAGTGACACCTTTAGCTGACGTAGCCGAGTTAGCCTGACTCTTATAGGCTTGATCCGTATGGCAACAATGGGATTGCTCTGATTGATTGCATGAACTCATGACTTTTATAACCTGATTAAGTTTAAACGATCACTCTGTTAATTTTATCGTATGCTGATATGTAGATAGTTTCAAGAGGTGGTATTTTTAATTGCTAGACAGTACGCAGAGCACAGAGAGCCACAGCAAAGAACACGAAGATTTTTTCTCTGTGTTAAAAGGTTTTTAATAATGCAAGTTAAACTGATAACATTGGATGTGCTGACGACAGGAAGCGCAGCACATCCTATATCAATCTTCTTAATTTAATGACAGTGATTCAGACGGATTGGTTTTCAGCATTCAATAAAATTACTTCTATTTCTTCGGTGATCTCCTCCTGTCGGTATATCTGGCTTTTCTTGTGTAATTTCTCTGTTGCTTCATCCAGGTGCCTGACTGCATTATCCAAATGTTGCAGACGTTGATTATTTTCAGCAGCTAGCGAGGTATATAAAATATTTTGTAGAGAGCTAAACAGATAATGATCAACCAGTTCGAGCAGAAACTGCGCTGGTTGCAGATTTAACAGCGGTTCATTCTTATGTTCAGATTGACAGTCATTATCCATAAAAGGCGGTAATAATGATTTTAGGCTAATGTTTAAATACTCATCCTGATGATACAACACCGACAAGCTGAAAAGCGCGTGCTGAAGCTGCAACTCGCTGATGGCATTCGTCACTTCCATTAATATTTGACTGATTTCTTCGCTGCTATTTGCACCGGATAATGCTGTAAAGGGGAGGGGAGTGTTTTGTAAGCGATTACATAATCGACTGCCGACTGCAATCACGATGTTTGGCGATTGCAGTAAAAGCTGTTCAATCAGAGTTTCGTTAAAATTACCGCAAAAACCTCTTTCGGATCCCACCGCAATGACCACAGATGGATGAGAGGGTTTTATCTTAGGCAAGCTGGGATAAAACTGTAAAAAATCTGCCGCAACGGTTTCAATATGTTGCACCACAAGAGTTTGTGCCTGCTGATATTTACTCAGTTTATGCATGTCCATGAAAGCCATATTCTTGAGGGAATGCAAAATGCTGCGAATTTCCTTAAGATGCTCAATGTGTTGTTGCAAAGTGCGACTCTGGCTCATGTGATGAAGGATAGGGTATCGTTAAGAAATTGTCGCCACTGCTGTATATCGCTATTTAAGACTAATGTCGATTCATGTATCGCCCGTTCTAATTGTTGCAGTTGCCCGCTAATTTCAGATGGTAGCAAAGGATCAAATAAGCCATCGTTATAGGCTATCAACCAGGCTAATTGAAAAGTGCTGCTTTCTGGTGCTAGTCGATCCTGTTTTAAAATTTCCCGTAGTAGACGTCCGCGTTTGATTAGTGCTTCCATGGAGGCTTCTAATTTTTGTCCGAAACGGGAAAAATTTTCAAGTTCTAAAAATTGCAGATAATCCAGTTTTATTTTCACGGCCTGGTCACGTATCGCCGGGTGTTGGGTTTTACCTCCAATTCGGGAGACTGATTTACTAATGTCTATAGCCGGCCGGAAGCCAGAAGAAAACAAATTACTATCCAGATAAATTTGTCCGTCGGTGATGGAAATCAAATTAGTCGGAATATAAGCGGCAATTTCTCCTTGTTGGGTCTCAACTATTGGCAGTGCGGTCATGCTGCCGCCACCGTGCGAGGCATTCAGTCTGGTAGATCGTTCCAGTAGCCTGGAATGCACAAAAAATATATCGCCGGGGTAAGCTTCGCGGCCGGGCGGCCTGCGTAGCAACAATGACAGTTCGCGGTAGGTTCTGGCATGGGTTGCTAAATCATCATAAACAATTAAGGTGTCATGACCCTGTTGCATCCAATATTCTGCCAAAGCACAACCCGCAAATGGGGCAATGTACTGTAGACCAGGTAAAGCAGTGGCCTCGGCAACTACGCAAACGGTGTAATCCATAGCGTCGTGATGGCGTAGAAGTTCGATGGTATTAACCACAGCTGAGCGTTTCTGGCCTATCAACACATAAATACAGAATACATTTTTACCTTTCTGATTGATTACCGTGTCAATGGCCAGAGCACTTCGGCCGGTTCCTTCATCGCCTATAAGCAACTGACGCTGGCCTTTGCCGATTGGAATAAGAGTGTCAATAATTTTAATACCAGTGTACAGCGGTTCGCGGACAAATTCACGGGCGATAATAGGCGGCGATGCCCGTTCCAGATTGCCACGGACCACATGTGATGGTTTGCTTTGTCCATCCAGTGGTTCACCGAGAGGGTCAATAACGCGTCCAAGAAAGGTATTGCCAACTGGCACGCTGAGAGTATGCCTGGCAAGGTGAACCAGAGTGCCGGAAGTTAATGCATCCGTTTGGTAGAACAGAATAGCACCGATTAATTCACGGTTAAGGTTAAATACCATGGCACGACTACCATCGGCAAAAATCAGAATATCTTCAATGGCAGCCGAAGGCAGACCCTTAATCCAGGTGATACCATCACCCACCGCGACCACGATACCCTGTTCAGTAATGCGTAATTTGGTCTGGTAGCGATTTAGCCAGTCATGTTGTTTTTGCAACAAGTTACAGTCGGCTGCGGATAAAACAGCATTAGAAATCATTAGCAAACTCCGCAAAACCACTCAGTTCATGTTGCAAATTGGTATGCAATGCCCAAGCACCTATGTCGACCTTAAGACCAGCAATTAATTCTGAATCCTGACTGTATGTGAACTGTAATGGTTTGTCGATCAGGGACGTTAACTTTTGTTCCAGCTGTTGTACTTGAGTCTTACTTAACGGATAAGCACTACTAATATCGATTTCTAGTATTTGTTCATTTTCCAGTGATTGCACTATGTGTTGACAGGCTTCAGGTAATTGCTTTAATTGGCTGATAAGTAGTTGAAATAGGTGGTTTTCCAATTCTGGCCCTGCCGTTTGTTGCAGCAATAATGCTGCAAAGCGGGCTCCATTTTGTAGTGCCAATATTTGCTGATGACGATGCAATTCCAGTTGTTGTCGTTGCATGGCGGTTTGATTTTTTTTGCGTACCTGTTCAAGCTCTTTCTGTAGTACTAATAATTGCTGCTGCCTTTGCGTTTCCAGTTGCTGATGCATTTCGGTCATGGCAGCCTGTTTTTCCTGCTCCCATTGTTGTAGCCGGTTTTCATAGTTTTGCTTCAGTTGTTCCGCTTCTTGATGCATATGTGTAGCTTCGGCTAGAGATTGATCGATATGCTGTTTGCGCCGACTAATCATTTCCCGTACAGGTTTGTAAAACAACCGTTGCAGTATCCAGACCAGAATCAGGAAATTAATAATTTCAAAAGCAAAAGTGGACAGGTTAAATTCCATCTTGGGGATCCTGATTAATTAACGATATAAGCCAGCAAGGGATTCTTAAACAGTACGATAAGTATGATGACCAGGCAATAAATAGCCAGTGATTCAATCATCGCCAGACCGATAAAAAGGGTGCGCATGATGGAGCGTTCTGCCTCAGGCTGTCGGGCCAAAGCTTCCAGTGCACTGTTAATGGCTTTTCCCATTGCTAGAGCCGGGCCCAATACACCTATGGCTATGCCGATCACTGCGGCAACCGTTGAAGCTAAAACTATTAGGGTGATATCGTTCATTTTATTCCTCTGAATGTAATTGTTGAGATTGCATTGCGCTGGCCAGATAAATCAGTGCCAGCATGCCGAAAATATAAGCCTGTACCAATGCTTCAATGATGTGCAACATCAGAATCGGAATGGGTGCTAGAAAGCCGGCCACCAGCAAAATCAGCATGGCGGCCATCTCTAGGCTCATGATGTTGCCGAATAAACGAATAGCCAGTGCCAGCGTGCGGGTTAGTTCGCTGATGATATGAAAGGGTAGTAGGATAGGTGTCGGCATCAAGTAATGGTGTAAATATTTTTTTAACCCCTGAGTTCGAATACCAAACCAGTGTACTGATAA
>WTAG01000106.1 GCA_013139755.1 Methylomarinum sp.
TTTATATATATTCCTACTTCTTAATAAGCTTCTAAAAAAGCCAGCCCGTTGTATTAGCGTTCTCCATGCAAACGGTGAATTTGACAGGCCCTATAGAAGACTCATTACCCGTCTATTCGTTGATAAACACTGGACATTTGTAGGTGTATCTAAGTCAGTTAAAGAAGATCTATTACAGTACACTAACGCAGGATTTACTGATAATAATGTTATCTATATTAATAACTCTCTTGATATTGAAAAAACGACCGCTGGTTTACTTCCCAAGGCATCCGCAAGAAGCAAGTTAAAAATCGCCCCAGATGCCTTTGTTTTTGGCACCATTGGCCGCCTTGTCGCAGTAAAAGGGCATATTTATTTATTAGAAGCCTTTAAGAAAATTCTGACAAATCATCCATCAGCCAAGCTGGTTATTATCGGTGGAGGCAAATTAGAACAGGAAATGAAAAGCTATGTTCACGAACATAACTTAGACACTTCCGTCATTCTAACGGGGAATGTCTTTGATGCTTATCAATATTTACCTGCTTTTGATGTATTTGTTTTATCATCCCTTTCTGAAGGCTTACCCCTTGCTGTTCTTGAAGCAATGATTGCTAAATTACCCGTAATTGCTACGGATGTTGGTGCGGTAAAAGACACCATTGCAGACAAAGGAAAACTCATTCCATCAAAAGATATAACAGCCTTAGCAGTTGCCATGCAAGAATATATTGAACTAGAAGACCAGCCGCTTCAATCTCTTGGTGATGCTTTACGTAAAAGGGCTGAAGCTGAATTTTCGATTATAACTTATCGAAAAAACTACCGTTCTTTAGTATTGAATTGATAATAATATAATTAACGGTCTACTCTCTATCTACCGTATTATTTGGATAATAAATGCAAGATAAAATTATTAACTTTAAGGTTATGGGTGATGAACGAGGCTCTCTCATAGCCCTTGAAGAAAATCATAACGTTCCTTTTGATGTTAAAAGGGTTTTTTATATTTATGGTACTCAGGGGAATATCACCCGAGGCAACCATTCTCACTATAAAACCAAACAACTCCTTATAGCCACTAATGGTGGCTGCCAAGTAACTCTTGATGATGGCAAAGGTAACAAAGAAACATACACATTAAATAAACCCAATGTTGGAATATTACAAGATGAACTGATCTGGGGGAGCATGCATGACTTTAGCCATGATTGTGTTTTGATGGTTCTGGCTGATTCCTATTATGATGACAAAGACTATATTAGAGACTATGATACATTTTTAAAGGTCGTAAAGTGATCCACTCTCTTGCCGATGTGCATTCTACAAAAATTGGATCAGACACTAATATTTGGCAGTTTTGCATTGTGCTGAAAAATGCAAAAATTGGTAATAATTGCAATATCAATGCACTTTGCCTGATCGAAAATGATGTAATAATTGGTCATAATGTAACCATAAAAAGTGGCGTACAAATATGGGATGGCACAATCATTGAGGACAACGCATTTATTGGCCCTAATGTAACATTTACTAATGATTTTTTACCCCGCTCCAAACAATATCCCGATACATTTCTGAATACCCTAATAAAAAGAAATGCCTCTATAGGTGCCAACAGTACACTTATAGGTGGGATTACTATTGGCGAAAATGCTATGGTTGGTGCTGGTAGCGTTGTAACCAAAGACATCCTAAATAACACACTTTGGTATGGTAATCCTGCTTTATTTCATGGCTATGTTTGTAGCTGTGGTGGAAAACTAGACAACTCATTAAACTGCAGTAAATGTATGAAAAGCTACACCTTACTCAACAATATAATTGAAGAGAAATAAATGATTCCTTTTCTGGATTTAAAAGCAATAAATGCACAGTATGCAGATGAATTAAAACAAGCGACAGCTAGAGTCATTGATAGTGGCTGGTATATTCAAGGAACTGAATGTAAAGCCTTTGAAGCCGAGTTTTCTGATTATTGCGGAACGGAACATTGTGTTGGCGTTGCTAATGGCCTAGATGCACTTACACTTATCATTAAAGCCTATAAAGAAATAGGGATAATGGATCAAGGCGATGAGATTATCGTACCTGCAAATACTTATATTGCTTCTATATTAGCCATTTCTGAAAATGGCTTAACACCTGTATTAGTTGAACCCGATATTAATAGCTATAACATCTCCCCGTCCTTAATCGAAGAAAAAATAACTAAAAAAACAAAAGCCATTATGGCGGTCCATTTATATGGACAAGTTGCCGCAATGGATGAGATTAATACTATTGCCAGCAAATATAAGTTAAAAGTCATTGAGGATTCAGCTCAAGCCCATGGCGCTATGTATAAAAACAGTCGAACAGGAAACCTGTCTGATGCAAGTGGTTTTAGCTTTTACCCTGGTAAAAATTTAGGCGCCTTAGGTGACGCAGGCGCAGTAACCACCAACGATAAAGAATTAGCTGAGGTTATTCGTGCTTTAGGAAACTACGGAAGCCATAAAAAATATGAAAATAGATATCAGGGCTGGAATAGCAGACTTGATGAAATACAGGAAGAAATGCTAAGAGTAAAACTTAAATCCCTTGATTCTGAAATAGAGAGAAGAGCAACAATTGCCTATAACTATCTTAATCATATAGATAATAAAAAAATTTTGTTACCCACTCTAATAAATAAGGAATCTCACGCTTGGCACCTCTTTGTTATTCGTACAGAAACCAGAGAAAAATTACAAAACCACCTGTTAGAAAACAATATCCATTCATTGATTCACTACCCAATTCCCCCTCATAAACAAGTAGCATACAAAATTTGGAACGAACTAAGCTATCCAATAACCGAGCGGATACATAAAGAAGTTTTAAGCCTTCCTATTAGCCCCGTTCAGTCTATAGAAGAAACAATGCAAATTGTTAGGGTATTAAATGAATATTAAAGCTTTTAGCTCGTTTTCTATCAATTCCCTTTACATATTAGCTAAGTAATATCAAGCTTTAATAGAAAAACATCTGGGATAATAAATGGGTGGTGGGTCGAATTTGTAGTTAAGCATGAATATCCACACCGAATTCGACTTTGTTAATCAATAAACCAATAACAATATCGTGCATTTTTTCTGACCTTGAAAAACAAATTGTTTTTCGTGTCAGCCGCTTAATCCATGTTCTTAAATTTAAATTCTTACGTTCAATTTTTTGAGTATTACGTTTTCCCACTTCGTGCTTATTGGGTTCAATATATCGTTCATAAGCTCCCCCCCCCAATCATCAGTGTAAAAACGTTTGATTTTTAAAGGGGCTAGCAAGGCTTTTAATTCCTTAAAAACAATATCTTTTCGTTTACCAAAAACATAAGCCAAAATAATATTGGTTGAATGCTCAACAG
>WTAG01000062.1 GCA_013139755.1 Methylomarinum sp.
GTTGGGTTGGTGCTTTTCTTACAGCTAATGTATTTGACTTTAAAGCCATTGTTCTAATACGTGATGGGCGCGCTATCACTTGGTCCACCTTACATTTATCCATGTTGTTTTTAGCGCAACGCGATAAAGTTATTGCAAAACCATCACTTGCTCAAATGGCGAAAGATAAATTTTGACATAGCTATCGGTAATCTCATCGACTCTGATATTAACGATCTTTCGATTAACTAATTGAGAAGCCGTATTGCCTTCAGTCAAATGCAAAGTATGATCATTAACTTTCAAAACGATTGTTGACGGTTTATCTTTAGCCATGACTTTGGCGACCAATTCAATAAAAGGCATATCATCCTCTTCGCGATCATCGTTACTAAAAGGTGTTGCAGCAGAAGCGGTAGGTATACCTGGTTTAATGTTTTTTAATGCTTGCCTAAAATTACCACTCATCAATGTCGGATTGCGTAAGATCTGTACCGCTTGATTAATGTTCTCAGCGGTTAGCTGTGATTTTTGGTTATAAACCTGATTTTTTTGTTCGGTATGCTCAGCAAACGCTAAAGACACCGTACAAAAAAATAACAAAATAGATAAATACTTCATGAAGGACTGCCCCCCGCAGCCGAAAACATGGCGACTAAAAAAGCCGCATAAACAAAGCCCACTAAGCCTCCAACAAAGATAGTCATAAAGGGTGCGATCATGCCGGTTAATTGAGCGATAGATTGTTGTAACAACTCATCATGATAATCCGCCATTTCTTGTAGAATCTCATCAATGGTTCCTGAATTTTCACCAACACTGACCATTTGTAATAACAATGGCATATAGCCCGATTGAACCGCGAGTGATTCAGCAAGACCTCCACCCGATAAAATTTTCTTGTGGGTGTAAGCAATTCGGCTGGCCATAAATTTATTAACATGTAGTTTTTCCATGGTCACCAAAGCTTCAGAAATAACCACACCACTACGCAATAACAAGCCCATGGCTCGGGAAAATAAAACCGTGCCCGATAAGCGGATAATATTGCCTAATAAAGGTAATTTAAGGGCTAATTTATCTATCCACCAGCGACTAGGTGGCCAGTTGTACATCACCACAAAACTGATCACTAAGGTAATGCCCATAATGGACATAAATATGCCATTGGCCATAAACCAGTCTGATATATCAATCAATGCTTGGGTAATTGGAGGCATTGGTTTGCCCATAATCTTTAGTAATTTTTTTATCTCCGGCACGATACTGGTCAACATGAAAACCACCAAACCAATGGCAAATAACAAAGTAAAGGCCGGGTACTTTAATGCCGAAGTAATTTGTTTTTTTAGTTTGCGGGTGGATTTTATTTCCTCAGCCGCCTGGTCCATCACTATATATAAATGCCCTGTTTGTTCACCCACATGAATCAGCTGAATGGTAAATTGACTGAAAATACTATGCTCAGCAAGGGCATCAGAAAATGAACTGCCTTGTTGAATACGTTCGATCAATTTATCCCAAGTACTTTGAGCCCCAATACGAGCATGATCAGCGGTAAGCTCTAAGGCATCTAATAAACTAATGCCGCTACGTAACATCACCGCAATTTGGTGAAACTCATGCTCCAGATCTTTTTCTCTAATGGAACGGTAATCCAATGGATTTAAACTAAAAGTTTGTCTGTTTTTATTGGTTTTTTTAAGCTCATCAATTTGTAAAACCAATAAACCCTGCCCACGCAAGTTAGCAATCGCAGAATCCCGGTTAGGACTGTCTATACTGTCACCAATTTGTTGACCGCTACGGTTACGTGCTGTGTAAGTAAATAAAGGCATGTTTAGTTATTTAAAATTATATTTAAACGCATTAGCTTTTTGCTCTCTGTCAGGGGTAGGGTTTTTTAGATTCTTTGTACTTAAGCCCTCTCTTGCTGGAGAGGGTTGGGTGAGGAGAATTTAAATTAAACGCTCTTTGCATTATTGTTTTCGTTTTTTTATTTAATGATGTTTTATGTATAAGAGCATTTTGAAAAAGAGAATTATCTATTTCCTCCCCACCCAACCCTCCCCATCAGGGGAGGGCTATTAGAGCTTTTGTTCTTGTTTTTTAACAGCTAAATGAATAGCTTCCAGAATCGTATCAATTTGTGTAAATAAATCATTATTCCAAAACCTAATCACTTTAAAACCCCGTTGCTTTAAAAATAAAGAACGCTCCGTATCAAGTTTCTTTTGTTCAATATGTTGCGAACCATCCAGTTCAATAATCAGCTTTAACTCCAAACACACAAAATCGACAATATATGGCTCAATAGCAAATTGACGACGAAACTTATAATTTAAAAACCTTCGGTTTCGTAATTGCAACCATAAGAGCTGTTCAGCATCCGTTTGGTTTTTTCTTAAATTTCGAGCTAAATCGGTATAAGTCATTTGTTTTATCTTTTATCTCTAAAAGCCCTCCCTTGCTGGGGAGGGTTGGGTGAGGAGAATTTAAAAAAAATCTCTTCAACTGTTTTCTCTTCATCACTTTAAAATAACAATGAAGTGAAAGAGCCGTTAATTAAAATCTCCTCACCCAACCCTCTCCAGCAGGAGAGGGCTAAAATCACCAAGACGACGCAATTTGCAATACCTCATTAAACGACGTTTGCCCTGATACCAGTTTCTCAATGGCATCATCCAGTAAACTGTTAACTCCTGATTTACGCATATTGTCTGTTAAAACGGCTTCACCTTTTTCATCGGCCACATCTCTCGCCCAGCTTTCATTAAGTTCTAAAAGTTCATATAAACCAATTCGTCCTGCATAACCTTTATCTCCGCAATAAACACAGCCTGTGGGATCATAGATCTGTGTGCCTGCTAATTCAGGGTGAAATATAGAAATGGCTTCCTGTTCGGTCAGCGGTCGGGGGATTCTGCAATGGGTACATAAACGTCTTAATAAACGCTGGGCAATCGCCAAACGTAATGCCGCGGCAATCAGATAAGGCTGTACGCCCATATCAATTAAACGGGTGACAGTAGCCGCGGCAGAATTGGTATGCAGCGTACCTAAAACCATGTGTCCGGTTAATGCGGCTTTAATTGCAATATCGGCGGTTTCTTTATCCCTGATTTCCCCAAGCATCACCACATCAGGATCATGTCGCAAAATACTGCGTAAGGCTTTGGCGAAATCCAGTTTATCTGAGGCTGGATCAATCTCACACTGTGCTACGCCATCAATTTCATATTCAATGGGATCTTCAACGGTAATGATATTGACATCACGTTCCGCCAGTAATAAACGGATAGAAGCATAAAGGGTAGTGGTTTTACCGCTGCCTGTCGGCCCTGTCATAATCATTAAGCCTTGGCTACGACGTAAAAAACGTTCAATCATGTCGCGGTTATGATCGGTAAAGCCTAGTTTATTTAAGGTCAGTCCTTCTGTTTGTACAGCCAGCAAACGCATGGTGATACGCTCACCGTATTTAGTGGGTAAGGTTGCCACCCGCATATCAATCCGCTTACCACCACTGACAAATTGATGGCTAAAACGGCCATCTTGCGGCGCACGTTTTTCAGCAATATCCAGATTAGCCATCACTTTAATTCGGCTGGCAAGTTCGGTATAGATTTCCTTTTGGATTAACTCATAAACTTCTAATTGGCCTTCCACTCTAAAGCGAATGCGTGCGCCTTTATGGGTGGGATCAATATGAATATCAGAAGCTTCACGGATATAGGCGGCATACAGCAACTTATCGCCTAAATCGGCAGCATCTGAGCTATGGTCATCCTTTGCCCCTGCTTTTCCGGGAAGCGCCGGGGCTGCCTGGCTATTGCCATAAACCTGTTTAAGGACTTTTTCTAATTTA
>WTAG01000701.1 GCA_013139755.1 Methylomarinum sp.
AAATAAATAT
Organism: Methylomarinum sp.; assembly: GCA_013139755.1. The sequence goes on from WTAG01000701.1 coordinate 11, forward strand.
GGACATATTTATCGACATAATCAACACGAACCATATCTTTCCAATAGCTTCTATGCTTTCCACCCGGTGATTTTTCAGCCAAATAATCTTGCTCGATCCTTAAAGTATGTATACCGAACATATCAGCTTTTTCTTTTAGACTGTATTTTTCTAGAAATTGTCTACGCATATCCATTTTCATCACATAGGGTGAAATAGCTCCCCAAGCAACGGCTAATAAAGTGATGTATACCGTCGTTTTCATGTCCGCGTAATAAACATAATAAAACAAGCCTATTAACAACATTGCACCAGGCACTAGCAATCGACTTTTACGGATAGTCTTTTGCATTTCCTCATCATTATTGAGTCGTAACTCATTAAAATGCACTAAATCATCTTCTCGGAATTCGTATTCTATTTCAAACATTTTATATTTTTAAGTTATTGTTATTTGGTTGAGCCAGGTAAATTCAAAATCAGTCCATCCATTTTACCGCCCATTAAGGTTTGTGGATATTTACCATTCCATTTATCAACAGCATTATATCTAATCAAAGCCGGTGTAAGTGATTTTGCTAACAATTGATTTGCTTTTGCCTGCGCACTTGCCTCTTTAGATATAGTATATGCTTTTGCATCCGCCATGGTTTTTTTCGCATTTGCATCGGCAACCGCCGCCATTTCTCTCGCCTCAGCTTGCTTCACCTGTTGCTGAGCCTGTTGTTCCACAATCTTTAACTGTGCTTTTTCTCGTTCTAATTGCTCTTGGCGTTCTTTAGTCTGAATCACCGCAGAAGTGACCACTTGTGGAAGGGTAATATCACGAAACAATACAGCCGTTACAGTAACGCCTCTATCCTGTAGATATTCTATCAAGCCATCCTCCATATAATCTTGTAAATCTTGCTGCACACTGTCGAGGAAAAAGTCTTGTGATTGTTTAACTGTTTTTCCTGCTTCTCGCAACAATGAGCGAACCTTAGGTGTTATATGTTTAATCACCACATCCTTTAGCTCGCCAGTATCTTGCAGAATATCGGGCGTTTTATCAGGGTTTAATCGAAAGGCTACCGAAATATCCATCGATGTTTTTAACTTATCCTGAGAGGGTACTTGTACTTTTTCCCAGGTATAAGTCTGCTGCCTAAGGTCAAAACTAACGAAATTCAATAATGGATTAACAATATGAAAACCTTCTGCATAGGCTTCATCCTGAACTTTACCGAATAGGGTTGCCACTTTATTGTGCCCTGCGGGAATAGTGGTATAAGAATTAAACAGCAGGATTATAATCAAGAGTGCAACACTTGCAACTCCAGCATATTTGAAACTATTCATTATATTTTTCCTATTTTAATTTAGCAGGGTTAAGAAAACTGTAATATGATGCAAATCTTAATTCAGATGATAGGGGACAATATCATGCGTCAGTTTTTAGCCTTAGGCTTGATAATAATTTCAAACGTTTCAGCTGCTGAAACAGACCAGCCCCTTGCACCGGTTCCAGAGCCGCCCGAATTACCAATGCCCGTGCAAAGCGGAGAAACATTAGAGCCTGATATTACCATTATCCGTAAAGGAAAAAAAACTATTCAGGAGTTTCGCAAAAACGGTCAACTTTATATGATAAAAGTCATACCTATTGTTGGGCCGGCCTATTATTTTATTGATACCGATGGTGATGGAAATATGGATGTAAGAGGAAGTGATTTAGATAAAGGTACTCAGATCAACCAGTGGAAACTATTTGAGTGGGATTAAGCAATTTAAGTCAATCGAGTAGCTAGCTAAACGTGTATTTTAAGTCCCCTCTTTAATACACCTAAATTCCAGCGAACTACTTAACAACAGGCCTCCTAAGTCCACATTCAATCCAGTTTATGAAATTTAGCCCCATCATTTGCCTGCTACAATTATTTATTCTGTTTTTTTCTGGTTTTACACAAGCAAATCAAAATATCAGCTCCCCTCAAAAACTCGAGAAAGTGTCATTACAGCTTAAATGGAAGCATCAATTTCAATTTGCGGGTTATTATGCGGCAAAAGCACAAGGTTTTTATCAACAGGCTGGGGTAGATGTTTCATTCATAGAAGCTTCTCCCTCTATTCAACCGATCAAACAAGTGACCAGTGGGCAATCACAATATGGCGTTGGTGATATTGGTATTATTGCTCACTATGCAAATGGCCAACCTATCCGCGTTTTAGCTGCTATTTTTCAACATAACCCCTTGGTTTTTATCAGCAAACAATCCTCTGGAATTATCAGTCCCTATGAAATGGCTGGTAAACGCATCATGATTGATACCCAGAGTGGCGATGATGCACCGCTCACAGCCTTATTAGTAGAATCAGATTTAACACAAAAACATTACACCGCTATCGCGCCCTCTTTTTCAATTAATGAATTGATTAATGATCAAGTCGATGTAGTGCCATTACTGACCAGCAATTTCAACTTTATTATCAACCTATTGTTGGTCTAGCCAGCAAAGAAATACATAAAGCAGAGGCTTTAATTCGTTGGCATCATCCGACTTGCGGCATGATAAGTCCTGATGATTTTATTCCGATTGCCGAAGAGTCTAGGCTCATTATTAGTATTGGAGATTGGGTTTTTAAAGAAGCCGCACAACAAATGAAGCAGTGGATAGATACTCACGGAAAAACCATTCAGGTCAGTATTAATAAGTCACCGATACAATTTAAATCACCCAATACATTAGCCGACTGGTTTGATTATCTACAAGACCTTGGCTTATCAGGAGAACAGGTAGTCATTGAAATTACTGAGGGGCTATTAATGGGCAGCTCAGAACATATCACTGACAAATTACACCAATTTCGTGATGCTAACATACAGGTCTCTCTGGATGACTTTGGTACAGGTTATTCATCACTGGCTTACCTTAATCGATTTGACATCGATTACCTCAAAATTGATCGGTCCTTTACCCGTAACTTAAGCCCTAACTCTAATGAAATGGCACTTTCAGAGGCCATTGTTGTTATGGCTCACAAACTGGGATTAAAAGTCATTGCAGAAGGCATAGAAACTGAAGAGCAATATCAATTGCTGCTCAAAGCCGGCTGTGATTATGGGCAAGGCTATTGGTTCTCAAAACCGGTCCCCGCGGATGAATTTATCAGATTGCTAAACCATTCCTCTGAATAAGCCCAAAACCAGTGATTTTAAAATAAACACTCCATTTTTAAACAATTGAATTATTAGTTTTATTTAAGGTCGCAAATGAATGGATTAACCATTAAAGGGGCATATGATGAGCTGGAGAGAACGTACACATGAAGACACTTATAGTGATGATGAAGTAGAACAACGCTTAAAAGATGAATTGCCCCACTGGTATTTAGAAAAAGGCTGGATTCGTCGCAAATACAAAACCAGTGGCTGGAAAGCAACGCTGATGGTTGTTAATACAGTAGGACATCTTTCAGAAGCAGCCTTTCATCATCCTGATTTAACGGTATCCTACGCTTTTGTGATTGTTAAATTAATGAATCATGCGGCAAAAGGTATTACCAATAAGGACTTTGAATTAGCCCATAAAATTGAAGAAATAGTGATGTGGCAACCCGGCAAAGAACAAGGCGCATTGCCAGGAACACCAG
>WTAG01000336.1 GCA_013139755.1 Methylomarinum sp.
TAAAGACTCAAAAGTGAGTAAAAGTATTGTTTTGAATAAATCAGTCAACAAAGGTAACGCTACAATTGCCCTTGGAAAAAATAATACGGCAACTACCGGTTCAATAACCTTCGAATAAGCCATGTTAGTAAGCCAGAAGGGGAACAGGGATGTTATTCCTCATTCTAAAGGCGGTAAAACAACCTTGGAGAATGGTGAATTATTGTGTAGCTACCATAATCAATCTAAAGGTGCGAGCCTCTATAAAGAAGCATAACTTACAAAGGGACGTTTGTAGTTTATATCATCAGAGCATACCTTTTTGTCATTCTTTATTACGACCAGGCCTAGTTCCCTCGACGCTGATATTAGTCCATTATCCAGTAATTTTGAAGGCTCGTTGAATCAAGCAGCCTTTGTGATGCGAAAGTTGAGGTCTAATATGGGCGATGTTCACGGAACAAAACGACCCTGTAAATAATTTTGTGTAACTGCCCCCAACCCTTTGATTTATTATCCCACTATGTTGCTATTAGAAAAAACCGTTATGGACTTTGCTCCGCGAGACAATGCTACGTATAAATTATGAGCATTCATTGCCCCAGCATCAAGAATTAAGGCATGATCTGCTTCAAGTCCCTTTAGAAGCAATGTGGAGCCAATGGCTCTCGTTGGTATACGTCGATCACCTTGATGCCGCCGCTGTTCTCGTATTACTTCAGCCGCTTGCCTCATTGTTTTGGAGGGATCGCTGAGACTCAATAAAACAGTGTCTTTTAAAGCTGAAAAAGCTCCTCTTCTAAAAACTCGGGTATCAGGGTTTTCCTCAAGACTGCAAAGTAAGTTAGAAATAGAACTCTTATCACCTCGCTCTATTACACTTTTCACAGCCAACTCTATTACCGTTGCCGGTGTACGATTTCGCCCTGCTAAAATTATAGTCATTCGCTGAATTAAGCTTGCTTTTCCAACACCTGTCATCATGGTGGATATAGCATCAAGAATATGACTAACTAATTCAGCGCCGTTTGAGTTATCAACATCAGAAGCTACTCTTATAATATCAGATAAATCAACCGGTTCTACAACATCAATTCCTCGTGCTGTGCTAGCGAAGCCATGCCTTAAACCTGCCCTAAACTGATCACCTATAACTAACAATGAATCGCTGGCATCATTATTGTTTCTCAATTGGTATTGAGCTTGATTTTGATTTCGAGAGTCCGTCTGAAAGTTGCCCGTTAGTTGATTCCAATGAACATATTCAGGACAGCTCTGGAGGTCTATTGATGAACCTTGAAGTAATAAATTACGACTATTTAAAATCCACTGTCCCAAATTTGGAGATCCAGCATTTATCCATCGCCAAGGCGTATTTAATTGACTAATTATCGGAAACCTAACTTGAACATCCGTGTCCCAAGGTGGCATTGGGCCGCCAAAGTTAAATATACACTGCATCGGATCACCGAAAACTATTGTCGGCAAATAATCTGATAAAGAACATATCAATCTATGCTGATCAACATTACAGTCTTGATACTCATCAACCAACAATCGTGAATATGATGATTGAATTATCTCAGCTATATGCCCAGAATTTATGTAACTATTAACGTTGCGACGTAGCTCTGGATAAAATAATCCTGGATTATCAGCTGTTGCAACAACGTTGCATGACGCAGAAAACATTGTTGCTATTCGTAATGCCCAACCATCTATTGTGGTAACAACATAATTACGATGTGGCACTCCAAGGCGTTTAAGTTTCTGCTTTAATGCAGCTACTCCAGCTGTTGTATGTGTTAATACTAAATAAGGCTTGCTCATGGCGACATTAAGAGTATCAATTATTAGATGAGTTTTTCCACATCCAGCTGGAGCGACGATTAAACCAAGGTTGGAGCCTAACACTGCTTCCACTGTCACTGTTAATCTCCTAAAGGACTCGGCCTAGCCCAAGCAAATAATTCATTTATTGGCCGAGTAAAAATTCCATCGAAATTAATGTAATTGGGCATAATAATTAAGCGAGTCATTTTTTCTGCCGGTTCAATGTCTTTAAACCAAGATTTCTTTTTCGCGGCTTTAGATAATACAGGTCTCATTAAATCATCAAAATCAGTAAAACACTTATCCAGATCAAATTTGTTTTCAGAAAAAGACTGGATGTTGGCATTTATTGAATCTCTTCCTTTTCGCTCAATTGCCAACTCAATCAAGTCTGATATTACACTCGCCGGACAGCACATAAATAAAGCATCTTCGGTAGCGTAATTATTACCCCATTCGAAAATTTTGATACCTAGCGTTTGAGCTTCACTAGTCGGAATTGCATCCGCTGACTGTTTGTCAGAATCTTTTAATATTGCGGTTGGATATCCCAAACTTTTAAATATTTTGGCTCGTTGAAACTGAGATTGGCCACCTCCATCAGCCCAATAAACGCCATGCGATTGAATACTGTCCAGGCCTTGATCTTGAGAATAAAGATCAACTCCTTTAACAAGGCCTATTTCAGTTTTACCTTCGCAAACAATGACAGATCGACTAAAAAAAGCTTCGGCACAAACTCTCAATGTGCTTTGCTGTTCATCTCCTCCAGTTAATGAGCGAATTAAATGTGAGCAATGATTATATGGAGGAGGAAACGGAACATTTTCAGTCTTTCTAATTACATGAAGCTGCTCTGCTTTAAGCTCACGTAATACATAAGGAGAATGTGTTGTGATAAAGACTTGTTGATCTGGTTCAACATCTTTAGAACCTAATTCATTCAGTAATCTGGTTATTCTAAAAGGCTCTAACCCATACTCAGCTTCATCAACTAAAAATATATTTGAATTGCTGGCCTTTTTTTGAAGACCGCTAATCAACAAACGAGATGACCCCGTCCCCAGTTGTCTTAACGGTGTATTATCATTGTTGTGTAAACTGATAGCACCATGTGTAAGCGATACACTGTTGACGTCAAGTAACGCCTTTAAATCACCGACTGGAACACCTAAGTTGTTAGCTACAGTTTTAACTTTGTCCAATACATCTTCAACTCCTTCAATACTATGATCGGCAAATGTTTCACGAGCACTTCGACCAAGCTGAGCAAGAGCCGATGATACATTGATGGTATCTTCAGACAATTTATTTAATACAGACCTGTTTCCCCAAGCTAAATGATGACTAGGTGCAACGCCAAGCCTGGCGGGAGTAACTAATTCACGGTGTTTCCATGGCAGACGGCGCTCAATACCCTCTGCTGAACCTCTTTCAGAGTACAAGAGCCAGTCGGCATCTAAGTCTTCATTGACAATTAATTTTAAAGTTAAAACAACTTCCTGCCCTGTTTGAGGTTCATCTGAAATTTCACCAGACAGAAGATCAAAACTCCTTAAAAACATCCCATAAGTCTCGATATTTTTAAGTTGCTCGTCTAATGCACCTAAAGTTACAAAAATTTCAATTGGATTAGTTGTATCTAGTTGAAAAAAGTCCGCGTCAGTGAAGGGGTAAGAGCGTCTTGCTCCAAGAGTTAAATCAATTGCGTCTAGAACAGTTGATTTTCCTGAATCACCAGCACCAATAAGACAGTTAAGACCTGACTTTGGAAGCCAAACAAGTTCGTTAATTACTCTAAATCTTTTAATATGAATATGTCTAATCTGTGGCAAGATAAAGCCTCTCTTAATTGTTACGATCAAATTATACTGTGTATTTTTGAATTTCATTCATAGCTTACCCTGCTTCACTATCTCCTAGATACCTATAAATGGTCGCTTTGGACAGGTTGGTATCTTTCATCAAATCTTTGATAAAAATCCCTTACCCTATTTTCTTTTCAATTCCCGTCCAATAGTATTAGCTGAAACCCCTAACAACTCCCCTACTTCGGCTTGTGTTTTTCCACTATTCAATAATTCATGCATATGCTGAATTTGTCCATTTGATAAGACTTTAGGCCGCCCAACATGCTTACCACGCTTTTTTGCGGCGTTCATTCCTGCCTTTGTACGTTCTTTGATTAGATCACGCTCAAATTCAGCCAATGCACCCATAATATGAAAGACCAGCTTACCGCCGGTCGTGGTGGTATCAATGCCATCAGTAAGGCTATGAAAACCTGCCCCCTGCCCCTAATACCGCTACCAGTCCCATTAAGTTATACTATATCAAGTAGTTGCATATTCACGCCTTGGTTTTGTCATTAATGGATAACCTTTAGGTCTTCGCTTAATAACTCTTGGCTGATTGGGTCTGT
>WTAG01000237.1 GCA_013139755.1 Methylomarinum sp.
GACCTTAGGCGCGTAGCTCAGTTGGTTAGAGCACCACCTTGACATGGTGGGGGTCGGTGGTTCGAATCCACTCGCGCCTACCAGATTATAAAGCATCGCATCGCGGTGCTTTTTTTATTGCGGAAACTGAAAGATAAGATAATGCCAGTAATTACCCTACCAGATGGATCAAAAAGAGAGTTTGATAGCGCAGTCTCAGTTATGGATGTTGCTCAATCTATAGGGTCTGGTTTAGCTAAGGCCACCTTAGCAGGCAAGGTGGATGGTCAATTGGTTGATGCAAGTCAGCTTATTGAACAAGATTCAGCGCTGCAAATTATTACCGCTAAGGATGAAGAGGGTGTTGAGGTTATTCGACACTCAACTGCACATTTGTTGGCTCAAGCAGTAAAGCAATTGTTTCCAGAAGCTCAAGTAACCATTGGCCCTAGTATTGATAATGGTTTTTATTATGACTTCTCGTATGAAAGAACCTTTACGCCAGATGATTTAAAAGTCATAGAAAAGAAAATGCAGCAGTTGGTTTCAGAAAATTTTGAAATCACACGTTCAACCCTTTCCAGGGATGAGGCAGTTAAATATTTTAGAGGCATAGGTGAAGATTACAAGGCAGAGATAATAGAATCTATTCCTGCTAATGAAGATTTGTCACTGTATACGCAAGGCGAATTTACCGATTTGTGTCGCGGTCCGCATCTTCCTAGTACAGGTAAGATAAAAGCATTTAAATTAATGAAGATTGCAGGTGCCTATTGGCGCGGCAACTCTGATAATGAAATGTTGCAGCGTATTTATGGTACTGCGTGGGCAGATAAAAAAGATCTAAAAGCTTATTTGCATCGATTGGAAGAAGCTGAAAAGCGCGATCATCGTAAATTAGCTAAATCACTGGATTTATTTCATACCCAGGAAGAAGCACCCGGAATGGTGTTCTGGCATGATAAAGGCTGGACGATTTATCAACAAGTAGAGCAGTATATGCGCGAGAAATTGCGTGTAAGTGGCTATGGTGAAGTTAAAACACCACAAGTTGTTGATCGCTCATTGTGGGAGAAATCAGGTCACTGGGATAAATTTGGTGATATGATCTTCACTACACATTCAGATCATCGTGACTTTGCTATTAAACCGATGAACTGTCCTTGTCATATTCAGGTGTATAACCAAGGTTTAAAAAGCTATAGGGATTTACCGATTCGTATGGCTGAGTTTGGTTCCTGTCATCGTAATGAACCATCAGGAACTTTGCATGGATTGATGAGAGTAAGAAACTTTGTGCAGGATGATGCGCATATTTTCTGTACTGAATCGCAAATTCAGGATGAAGTTTCAACCTTTATTGACATGCTGTTTGATGTTTATAAAGACTTTGGTTTTGACAATGTTTTAATCAAGCTTTCGACTCGTCCGGAAAATAGAGTGGGTAGTGATGAAGATTGGGATAAGGCAGAGAAAGCATTAGAAGTTGCGCTTGATAATAAGGGTTTGGCCTGGGAGTTGCAGCCGGGTGAAGGAGCTTTTTACGGTCCAAAAATTGAATTTTCATTAAAAGATTGTCTGGATCGTGTGTGGCAATGTGGCACAATTCAGGTGGATTTTTCTATGCCTGGTCGCTTGGATGCGACTTATATTGCTGAAGATGGTTCAAAGCAAGTTCCAGTTATGCTGCATAGAGCTGTACTTGGATCTTTAGAACGCTTTATTGGTATTCTAATTGAACATCATTCCGGAACATTTCCGTTATGGCTGTCTCCAGTACAAGTTGTAGTGATGAATATTGCTGATCGGCATACTGAATATGCCGAGAAAGTTTATCAAGATTTAGAAAAACAAGGCTATAGAGTAAAAATAGACTTGAGAAATGAGAAGATAGGCTTTAAAATTCGTGAACATTCTATGCAAAGAGTGCCGTATCTGCTTATTATTGGAGATACAGAATTAGAAAATCAAACCATTGCAGTAAGATCGCAAAAAGGTGAAGATCTAGGTAGTTTGTCAATGGCTGACTTTGCTGAAAGGCTAAGCAGTGAAATTACAAACAGAAAACAATAAAAACTTGAGGATTAAAGCATCGCTTCTAAAAGAGATACAACGCGCTTAAATGACGATATAACCGCTAGACGGGTTCGTGTTGTTGGTGCGGATGGTGATAAACTGGGGGTTCTTACATTGGTTGAGGCCAAGCAACTTGCATTTGATGCCAGTATGGATTTGGTGGAGGTTTCACCTAACGCAGATCCTCCCGTATGTAAGGTAATGGATTACGGCAAATACCAGTTTGAGCAAAATAAAAAACTGCAAGCTGCTAAGAAGAAACAAAAACAGATCCAGATCAAAGAAATTAAATTTAGACCTGGGACTGAAGAAGGTGATTACCAGTGTAAGCTGAGAAATCTGACTAAGTTTCTTGAAGAAGGCAATAAAACTAAAATTACCGTGCGCTTTCGTGGTCGAGAAATGGCGCACAGGGAAATTGGTATGGAGCTTTTAAAACGTATTGAAAAAGACTTGGAAGAATTGGCTGCTGTAGAGCAATTCCCTAAGTTTGAAGGTCGCCAGATGGTTATGGTCATGGCACCTAGAAAGAAAAAGTAATTATTTTGAAGGCTGAGTATTTTAATTAATGCTCGGCTTCTTAATAAGCTTTACGATTCAGGATAGAGTCGTTAAATGCATCATTTGATGCGCATAATTCGGTCGGGCCATGCATTTTGCCTTATCGGGTTTGTATTTCAAGGACGTTTATAAATTATTAACCGGAGAAAACAAATGCCAAAAATGAAAACCCATAGTGGAACTGCTAAAAGGTTTAAAAAAACCAAAAGTGGTTTTAAATGTGGTCAAGCTCATCGTCGTCATATCTTAACTAAGAAAACGACTAAGCGTAAAAGACAGTTGCGTAAAGCAGCCAGCATTCATCCTTCAGATGTGCCAATGATTGCACGTTTGTTACCTTACGCTTAATTAATAGGAAAGAATCATGGCTAGAGTTAAACGCGGCGTAACTGCCAGAGCAAGACATAAAAAGATTTTAAAGCAAGCGAAAGGTTACTACGGCGCACGTAGTAGAGTTTATCGCGTTGCTAAACAAGCGGTAATCAAAGCGGGTCAATATGCATACCGTGACCGTAAGCAAAAGAAACGTCAGTTTCGTGCATTGTGGATCGTTCGTATTAATGCGGCGGCTCGTTTGTGTGGAATGTCTTACAGTCGATTCATCAATGGCTTAACAAAAGCTAATGTTGCAATTGATCGTAAAGTATTAGCTGATATCGCAGTACGCGATATGGAAGGTTTTGCAAAAATTGCAGAAATTGCTAAAGCTAATCAAAGTAAACCTTCTTAGACGACAGGTTAAGCACAGTTATTTTATGTGCTTTTATTAGGCTCCTTCGGGAGCCTAATTTATTTCTGAATAAGAAAAAACAGATTAACTAACAACGAAAAATAGTGAGTTAATGTGTTTCTTATCATTCTGTCCCCTTCCAATCTACTATATAGAGAGCTGAGCAGTGTCGGCTAACCTCGAAGAAATCCTCTCGCAAGGCTTACAAGCTCTTGCAGAAGTTAAAGACCTTAATCAACTAGATCAAATCAGAGTTTCTTATCTGGGAAAAAAGGGTGAATTCACTCTACAGATGAAACAGCTGGGAAAACTTGATCCTGACCAACGACGTGCTGTAGGGCAAGTCATCAATAAAGCGAAAGCCGAGTTCCAACAAAAATTGGAAGACAAAAGAACAGCAATGCAACAAGCTGTTTTAGAAGAGCGCTTAGTAAGTGAGTCAGTTGATGTCACCTTGCCCGGTAGAGGGCAGTCAATTGCAGGACTACATCCTGTTACTATCACCTTAAGAAGAATTTCTAAAATCTTTGCTAGTGTTGGTTTTAATGTGGTTGATGGGCCTGAAATTGAAGATGACTATCATAATTTTGAAGCATTGAATATTCCTGCGCACCATCCTGCCAGAGCAATGCATGATACCTTCTATTTTGACCCTCATACGGTATTAAGAACACATACCTCACCGGTACAAATCCGTGCAATGGAGGAAAATAAGCCACCATTAAAAGTGATTGCACCAGGTCGTGTTTATCGTTGTGATTCGGATGTCACGCATACGCCTATGTTTCATCAGGTTGAAGGTTTTTTAGTTGACACCGATGTCAGTTTTGCTGATTTGAAAGGTGTGGTATACGAATTCCTTCGCGCATTTTTTGAAAAAGACATACAAGTTCGATTTAGACCTTCTTACTTTCCATTTACAGAACCTTCAGCTGAAGTTGATATTGAATGTGTGATGTGTGATGGCAAAGGCTGTCGTGTTTGTGGTCATACAGGCTGGTTAGAGGTGATGGGCTGCGGCATGATCCACCCTGAAGTATTTAAATCAGTAGATATCAATAGTGATGAATTTACCGGATTTGCTTTTGGTATGGGTGTAGAGCGTTTAGCGATGCTACGTTATGGAATTAATGATTTAAGAATGTTTTTTGATAATGATCTTAAATTTTTGGAACAATTTAATTAGGATAGGATTGAATCATGCAAATTAGTGAAGCTTGGTTAAGGGAGCTGGTCAATCCATCAGTAACAACAGAAGAGCTTGTAGAGCAGCTCACCATGGCAGGACTGGAAGTTGATTCAGTTGAACCTGCCGCTGCTGAATTTAGCGGTGTAGTTGTTGGTGAAGTGGTTGCTATGGAGCAGCATTCAAATGCCGATAAATTAAGAGTTTGTCAGGTGGCAGTTGGAGAGGCAGAGGCATTACAAATTGTTTGTGGTGCTAGCAATGTAAGAGTGGGTTTAAAAATTCCTGCGGCTTTAGTGGGTGCAGTATTGCCCGGCGATTTTAAAATAAAAAAATCAAAGTTACGTGGTGAATTGTCATTGGGTATGCTGTGTTCTGAAAAAGAACTGGGGCTTGCAGCAGATGCAGATGGCTTGATGGAATTATTTGCTGATGCGCCCGTAGGCACGGATATACGTGAATATTTAGCCTTAGACGACAAGATTATAGAATTAGATTTAACCCCTAATCGTGCAGATTGCCTTAGTGTAGAAGGTGTTGCCAGGGAACTTGCGGTACTGAATAAAATGGACTGGACTGCGGTTGACTTTGCAGCTGCAGAAGTCACGCATGACGAGACTGTAGAAGTAAAGGTTGAAGCAACAGAAGCTTGTCCCCGATATTTAGGTCGTTTAATCAAAAATGTAAATCCAAACGCGGAAACACCGTTATGGATGCAAGAAAAATTACGACGTTCAGGTATTAGAAGCTTAGGCCCTTTAGTTGATGTTACCAACTATGTGTTACTGGAGTTAGGTCAGCCATTACATGCCTTTGATGCCGAAAAATTAACAGGTGCTATTACAGTACGTGTTGGTAAAAAAGATGAAGAACTGGCTCTGTTGAACGATCAAACTATCAAATTAGATGGTGTTGCTTTGGTGATTGCAGATGACAAAGAAGCATTGGCTTTGGCAGGTGTTATGGGCGGTGAAAATACCTCTGTAACGGATCAAACCAAAGACATCTTTTTGGAATGTGCTTTCTTTACTCCAATTACCATTGCTGGTAAAGCGCGTCAATTTGGTTTGCACACAGATTCATCTCATCGGTTTGAGCGCGGTGTTGATTTTACTTTACAGCAACGTGCTATAGAACGTGCAACACAGTTAATCATTGATATTACAGGCGGAAGTGTTGGTCCTCTAACTGAAGTCACAACAAATGATGCTTTACCTAAAAGAAATGCTGTTGCTTTAAGACAGCAGCGCATAGAAAAAATCTTGGGCATTAGCATGGCTAATGACGCAGTCAGTGAAATTTTTGAAGGCCTGGGTATGCAGGTTGAAGCCGTCACTGAAGGTTGGGATATTACTCCGCCAGGCAGTCGATTTGATATTGAAATTGAAGCTGATCTATTGGAAGAAGTTGGCCGTATTTATGGTTACAACAACCTGCCTAATAGTAGTTTGCTGATGCGTTCTGAATTAGGTAAAGCCGAAGAAGCTGTTTTGCCAATTCATAGAGTAGAAGACTTGTTAGTCGATAGAGGCTACCAGGAAGCGATTACTTATAGTTTTGTTGATGAAGAGATCCAAAAAGCGGTTGCACCGGATGATCAGTTTATCCGTATTACCAATCCTATTTCTTCTGAATTGTCGGTTATGCGCACCACCTTATGGTGTGGCTTGCTAAATGCAGCTTTATATAACACTAAGCGTCAGCAAAGTCGGGTTAGATTGTTTGAATCAGGCTTGCGTTTTCTTAGTAAAGACAACGAAACTATTCAGCAAAGAATGTTATCCGGACTGGTTCTGGGGAGTGTGTTTTCTGAACAGTGGGCAGAAAAAAGTCGTAAGGTTGATTTCTTTGACTTGAAAGGTGATTTGGAAGCGTTATTTCATCTAACCGGTTCAAACGTACAGTATGTAGCCACTAATCATCCGTCTTTACATCCAGGGCAGTGCGCTGAAATTATCAATGCACAAGGGGAGTCTATAGGTCTGATGGGTATGTTACACCCTACATTAGAAAAACAATTAGGTTTTGAAACACCTGTTTTTCTATTTGAACTGGACCTTGAGCTGGTATTTAAAAAACAAATACCTCAATTTAAAGTGCTTTCTAAATTTCCTTCAGTGCGTAGAGATATGGCATTGATTGTAGAGGAAAAAGTCACTGTTTCTGCGTTAACTGACTGTATACATAATTGTAACGAGAAAATAATTAAAGACGTGTTAATCTTTGATATTTATCGTGGTGTAGGTGTTGATGATGGATATAAAAGTGTTGCTTTAAGTTTAATTTTACAAGATTCTACCCAAACACTAACAGATTCTGAGATTGATGCTATATTTAACAAGGTATTAGACGCATTGAAAAACAACATAAATGCAAAACTGAGGGATTAATTGAATGGCATTAACGAAAGCTGATTTTGCAGAAAGATTATTTGATGAGCTTGGGCTAAATAAGCGCGAAGCAAAGGAAATGATTGAATTGTTTTTTGAAGAGATTAAAGGCTCTTTAGAAAATGGCGAACAAGTAAAGATTTCAGGGTTTGGAAAGTTTGAATTAAGAGATAAAAGTAGTCGCCCAGGTAGAAACCCCAAAACCGGCGAAGAAATACCCATTTCTGCGCGTCGTGTGGTAACATTTAGATCTGGACAAAAATTAAAAGCTAGGGTAGAGCAATATGCTGGAGCCAAGTAATAATAACGAACTGCCGGCAATACCGGCAAAAAGATACTTCACCATTGGTGAAGTTAGTGATTTATGTGGGGTAAAACCGCATGTATTACGTTATTGGGAGCAAGAGTTTACAGATCTGAGTCCTGTTAAAAGACGAGGAAATAGACGTTATTACCAGCGTCATGACGTATTAACAATTCGTCAAATACGCTCATTGCTTTATGAACAAGGCTATACCATAGGTGGTGCAAGAGCTCACTTGGCGAGTGATGATGCAAAAGAAGATTCTAATCGAACTAAGCAGCTGGTACACCAGATGATTGGCGAGTTGGAAGATATTTTGGAATTGCTAAAATAAAGAATAGAAATAGTATTTGCTACTGACAAGGAAGTCAGAAATACGGTAGAATACTCGGTTTACAAGCGGCCTATATTCATAGGTTGTTCTAAAAAGTTTAATTGTCGGGGCGTAGCGCAGTTTGGTAGCGCACTATACTGGGGGTGTAGGGGTCGTCGGTTCGAATCCGGCCGTCCCGACCAATTAAAGCAAGAGGTTACGTTAAAATGTAAGCCTTTTTTTATGTCTAAAATTGTTGTGGTTAAAATTCTGGCTAAAAACGGCTTCTAGGGTAGGGTGCTTAAAGGTTTTAATAGCCATTCATGTTTTAGTAACGAGAGTATAAGGTTGATCTTTACCTAAGATATAAACTCATTCGTATCTTGTGATGTGAGGGTTTAATCCAACCATTCAATAATATGATCTTCCAGATCATCAACATCAGATTCTTTCATAGCAAAACTGCTGATTGCAACACCGGCATCTTTAACCGACTCTTGATCACCAGAAACCAGTGGGTGCCATGACGGTAATTCCTTTCCGTCTGTGAGTAATCGATAAGCACAGGTAGAGGGTAACCAGTTGTATTCAGAAAAATCGTGCTGTTTTAAATCCAGGCATTCGAGGATTAAAGTAGTGCGTTCTAAGTAACGGGTACAACGGCAAGTGTCTAAATCAATTAGGTTGCAGACGACACTGGTAAAAAATATTTCTCCAGTATCTTCATCTTCTAATTTGTTTAAGCAGCATTTACCACAACCATCACAGATAGACTCCCATTCTTTGGTCGTCATTTCGGATAATTTTTTTGTTTCCCAAAAATTCATAATTTAATTCTTTCCATTAAGTAGCAAAAACAGTCCTGCTTGATGACCCGTTCATCTAGGGTAAGCATTGAGGGCATGGTGCTTTTATTGGTTTGCAAGTTATTATCTACTACGGAGAAGAATTTTTCAGTGACTATATTACCTGATTCATCTTTTGCGTTTATTGGCATGCTGGTATGGTTAAAAATTTGTCCTAATTGGGTGCCAGAAGGAATTTCTGTAAAGTTCATGCGTTCTAGTTCTTTATCTAACAATAAATCGGCTTGTTCACTGTCAAAACTGAAGGATATTTCTTTGTTGATGTTTACTTGAGCAACGGTATGGTAAATATCAATTTCTTGAGCAGGAATGGGCTGGTCGGATAATTGAGATAGATGTAAGCAGCTATCTAAATATTCAAATGCATGATCAACGCCATGTTTTTGCCCCGGTTTACCGCATTCTAAGGTCACGGCAGGGCAAAGTGAGGCAAAGGCATCACATTGCACACCTTTTGGTCGGGTAAAGTATACAACTAGGCGTCCAAACAGATTGGCTAGTTGTAGAAACTGATTGTCTAGCTTGGTCACGCAGGCGTAATGCGGGTTTAAGCCGGTATTATTATGTACATCAATGCTGGCAAAAACATTTCTTGCTTTCATGCTCTCGATGATTTGTGCCGCAATTTTTGATTCTTTGCAGTCTGTTAATTCACTACCTGGCCAGATACGGTTATAGTCAGGTTGGTTGTCGATCCGTCTTAACCCCAGTCTAGCGGCTTCGGTATTTCCTAAAAAAAAGGATAAGGCGCGTGGTAGTTCTTGATTGTGATATTTTATTAATAATTTTTGTAGAGCAAGAAACCCAGTAGTTTCATTTCCATGTAATAGGACTGAGATAAACAGTGGATCTTGGCGTTTACCGGGTAAATGAAATAGCGTGGGTTCAGGAATGAGCGTGTGTAATGCTTCCGCTGCAATCGTTAAGAGTTCATGTGGGTATGAGTTTTGTTGTTTTATTAGTGACATTTAATAAGAACTCCATTCACTGACGGGGTTTCCTGATTGTTGTTTTTTTAAGTAAACTTGGGTCATTAATTTAAAATTATTGTCTGTTTGAATGGGTTGAGCTTGGCTCAGCATAAATTGGCGTTGCCAATGACAACCATTTTGTTTGTTATTGAGGCGTTGCATAATGACGTCTAAAAAATCATCAGTATCACAATGGTTAATACCTAAAGACTGTAATCCTAAAATAGCCCTAGGCATTAATTCATTCTTAATTAAACTGTGTAAGCGGTAGGTTTTTCCATCTAGCCATATAATATGGCTGTCCAGCCCGTGACGGGCGGCTTGATAAAAATTATCTTTTGCTTGGGAGAAAGGTAAAGATAAGCCTTTTTCCATGATTTCATCACACAGGTTTTTTGATACCCCGTAATAAAATGCCGCATTAGCTATTGAATCTATTGTTGTAGGGCCTGCGGCAGGAGTTCGGTGCTCTACTCTGATATGGGGTGTACCATCCTCATCAAATCCTATTAAGGGTCGGTTCCAGCGCCAGATTGTGCCGTTATGTAGCCTTAAATGCTCAAAGGCTTCGGGTGATGAGTTTAAATTTTCGGGAAGTAATATAGGGAAGTGTTCTAGGTTTTCATTAAAGCATTCAATAATGGATTTTCTAGCATAGTCGGTTCCAAAGCTTACTCTTTTTAAAGGGCCTTGTGCCGCACCACTGAAACCGCCTGTTTCAATGGCTTGCTCAAACAGTGGGATTCGGGATTCATGCCACAAATCTTTGCCAAATAAATAAGGAGAATTAGCGCATAGAGCAACTATTGGTGCTGAAGCCATGATAGATGCGTTATAAAAATGATGGGCTATATCAAAGGGTAATTGAATGTGAATTTGAAATGAAGTAGTTGCGGATTCAAGCATCACATCTTCATGAGCTAGTTTTAGGTGTTCATT